>DASXGY010000157.1:0-8426 GCA_036488835.1 Acidobacteriaceae bacterium | reverse complement strand
CGCTACGGTGCGGCCGCCGGCGCTCAGCGCACCTTTGTGTGCCGCGGTATCGACCCCGCGTGCCATGCCGCTGAGAATCACCATGCGCCGTGCCGCGAGGTCGCGCGACAGCATCTCCGCCATGCCTGTGCCGTAGGGGCTTGGCGCCCGCGTGCCCACAACCGCAATCGCTGGGCGCGAGAGCAGCTCACGGTTGCCGCGCACCCAAAGCACGGGCGGCGGATCGAAGATCTCGCGCAGCCGCTCCGGATACTGCTCATCGCCCAGCGTCAGGATGGCGCAGCCGTTGTCGCCAATCTTCTGCCATTCCTCTTCCGCTGCCTTGCGCGCCTTCCCTTCGGCGATGAAGCGGGCGGCGGCCACCGGAATCTGCAGCGCTTCAAGCGCCGTCAGCGGCATGCGGAACAGTTCCGCCGGTTCCGGCAGGCCACGCACCGCCCGCTGAATGCGGCGCGGTCCGAGCCCCGGCGTCAGGGCCATCGCGAGCCAAGCCAAAGTCGTTTCGGTTGCAGGAGGAGGAACGCAGATGGTCAGAGGGCCCGGCATGGATGTTGTTGAGCCTATGGGCGCAAGGAGACAGCGACAATCCGACGAACGGGGTACGGCCGCTATCTCGCTTCGGTTGCTGCACCTTGTCGCGAGAGGAATCCGACGCCATCGAGCCGGTACACTAACCGGTGAGCCGCCTTCGCGTTGCTGCCATCCGCTTCCTGAACCCCGCACCGCTCATGTGGGACTTCGATCACCCACCCCACGCGGTTCCACTCGCCGGCCGTTACGACATCG
Organism: Acidobacteriaceae bacterium; assembly: GCA_036488835.1. Taxonomy (GTDB): domain Bacteria; phylum Acidobacteriota; class Terriglobia; order Terriglobales; family Acidobacteriaceae; genus KBS-83. Next base: position 7,640 of record DASXGY010000157.1, on the reverse strand, counting down.
AGAGCATGATGCCTGCGCAATGCGCCGAGCGCCTCGGCAACGGCACCGCCGATCTCGGCCTCGTCCCCATTACAGCCTTCGCGCATAGCAAACATCTGCGCATCGTTCCGGGGTGTGCCATCGCCTCCAAGGGCGCCATCCGGTCGCTGTTGCTGGTGTTTCGTACCAGAACGGGACTCGACCGCGTCCGCAGCATAGCCGCCGATACCTCATCCCGGGCGACCCTCGCCTACGTGCAGATCATGGCACGCCATTTCTGGAAGCTTTCTGCGGACTTCGTGCAGCATCCGCCTGACCTCGACGCGATGCTCGCCGCCTGCGATGCTGCCCTGCTGATCGGCGATCCCGCACTGCTCGCGCTCGAAGACCGCGCAGGCCGTCTGGAGCGGACAGGGGAAGAGCTTTGTTACATGGATCTGGGTGCGGAGTGGCACAAACTCACTGGCGTGGCCTGGATCTCCGCCGTGTGGGGGGTAAGCGAGGAAGCGCTGCATGCGGCCGCGCAGCGCGATCAACTGCTTCACGATCTCTTGGGGTCGCGCGATGCCGGACTCGCGCATATTGACGATCTAGCTGACGAATGGGCGATGCACATCGCGGTGCCGCGCGACACGATTCGCGCCTACCTCAGCGAGAATATCCATTACATCCTCGACAAAGAGTGTCTGGAGGGCCTTCGCCGCTTCTATGAACTGGCGGCCGCCTGCAATGTGCTGCCGGCTGTGACCAACTTGCCTTTGCTCTAGTTGACTTCGGGTTATCCGGCTCCAAATCGAGAGGTAACTGTCCTTTCCGCTGTGGCCCCGAGGTCGATTCTGAGCGTCCAAGAGGACGTGACCCACAAGAGCCGGCCCACTCGCGGTATGTTTCTGGCTGCCGCGACACCTTCGCATGCGTCCAGCAACCACGCGACACTACGCTGGCTGGTCGGCATGGGCTGGCTCGGCCTCTTCGGCGTTTCGCTGCTGGATGCCTGCCCCATCCCGTTGCCCTTGCCGGGCACGACGGATCTTTTGCTTCTGGTGCTGGTGGTGCGGCATAAGACCAGTCTGTGGGTGCTGGTGCCGCTCGCCGTTGCCGGGGCGCTGGTGGGAGGCTTGCTCACCTGGTCGGCCGGTAAGAAAGGCGGCGAAAAGGCGCTGCGCCGTTACGTCCCGTCACGCTATTACAACCCCATCACTCGGTGGGTGAAGGGACACGGCCCCATGGCCGTCACGATCGCGGCCATTTTGCCTCCACCCATTCCACTGATGCCGTTTCTCGTGGCCGCAGGGGCTCTGGGTGTCACCCGGCGCCGTTTCCTTGCGTCGCTGGGCGTGGCGCGCGCCATACGTTACGGCATTGTCGCGTGGCTGGGAGTGAAGTACGGGCGTCACATGCTCCACTGGTGGAACCGCTACATGGTGCAGTACGAAGGGTCCATTGGCTGGGCGATTCTCGGCCTCTTTCTCGCGGCGCTGGCCTGGGGCATCTGGCAGTGGAAGCGCCGCAATGCCCACTCCGCAGCGCAGCCCGCCACGACGTGAAACCTACGTCCTGGGACTTGTCTTGTTTTCCAGGGGCCGCGAGATCACACAAGCATTGATGCCGCCGATGCCGCTGGAAAGCTTTCCGGCCAGCCCCTCGGCCGTCACGCAACTGTCCGCGAAGACGAACTGTCCATGGATGCTGGCGATCGCGGGATTCAGCGTCTGCTCCGTGAGCAGCGTGGGGAAGAGATGGCCGCTCGCATATCCCAAATATTGAGCGGTCAGCTCCCAGCCGCCTCCGGCGCTCATGCCATGGCCGAAGGTGCCCTTGCGCGCGGTCACCATCACCGTCTCCGGCAGCATGGTGCGCAGCGTACTGATCTCGGCATAGTCGCCCGGGGTCGCGGTGGCGTGCAGGTCCCAGGTGGCGATCTTATCGGGAGTTGTGTGTGCCTCTTCCAGCGCCTGTCGGATGGCCGCCTGCGGCCCCGGGATGGATGGCGTGATGATGTGGTGCGCGTCCGAGCTCACGCCGGCCGCGATCGGCTCCATGCCCAGCGGCGTCATGCCCTTGGACTCGAGGTACTCCATATCGCCGACAATCCACACCACCGACCCGCCCGCTACGTGCGTGCCCTGAAGCTGCGTAAGCGGGTTGGAGACCTGGCGGCTCGCCGAAAGCACACGCGCTCCGTAGAAGGAGCCCACGATCAGGGGGTGCGGCGGCGGATCCGTAGCGCCAACCACCACCACCTTGGCCTCGCCGCGCTCGATGGCCTGCATGGCCAAGCGAAGGGCGACGCCAAACGTGGAGCAGGCCGCGACCGGCGCGAAAGCAAGTCCGGTGATGCGTCCCAGGATCGAAACCTGTGAGGCCGGCGTGTTGTGTATGTTCCAGATCAGGTTGGCCGAGACCCTCCACGGTGGCTCCGGCGCGCCCCATTTTTCCTGCAGGCGTCCATGCCGCTTGCCCCGCTCGCGGAGCACATGCAGTTTCCCCTGCTCTACCTCGCCTTCCATTACCAACGCATCGATGGCCGCGGCTTCGTCGAGGTACTCGCGCAGCTCGGGTGAGCGCTCCATCCACCAGGCTTCCCAGGCCAGCGCGAGCTCGGCCAGATCGCCCTCGGCTTCTTCCGGATTCAGCGGCACGTCCTCCAGACCCTTGAGCTGGCCATCCAGATACGCGCTGAGCGCGCTGTTGTTCTCCTTGCTGCCCCAGAAGCGGTTCCAGCGCTGCTGGGCGATGTAAAGCGTCACGCTGGACTGGTACATCGTGTCCACCGAGCCCAGGCCGGTGCCCACATACACGTGCGCCTGGCTGCCCAGCTCCTGCATCAGCTTTTCCAGTCCCGGATTCTGTTCCAGCGCCTGGATGAACGCGCCCAGCGCGTAGAGCGACGGGTAGTCCATCTTTTCTTTCAGATTCTGGTAGTGGCGAGGCGCGAATCGCTGGTCGATCCACGACTTGTAGTCTTCGAAGTCGAACTCCGGGTGGCCGACCAGGAAGTTGCTGGGGCCGAAGCCCTCGAAGGGTGTCAGCCAGCTCTCCGATGTCGCCAGATTGCGCGCGAATGCAGCCATATTGGGCGATTTCGGCGCGACGATACCCCATCCGAAGACGCCAACACGCGGATGTTTCGCGCCTCCGTCGTGATCGGCGGACGGAACTGTCCGTACGGCGGATGCAACGGATTCGGTGCTCGTAGGCAACTCGGCTGAGTTCATGGCTGGCCCTTTGATTCTCGCCGACGACGCGCTCGAATGTCCATGCGGGAGCGGGCGAAGTGACGTGCTGTTCAGGGTTCTGGGCGATGCAGTTCGCGAGGGGATACTTCAGTGCACCGGGTGGCCTACTGCGCCCGGAATGACCCGTTACCGTTGCTTCCTTCCGGACCTGGCGGGGTTGGCGGGAGTCCGTCGCGTAGGACCCGGCACTCAAGAAGAATATCACCTAGACATTCACATCCAGGGCAGCGGCACAAATGGCTTTGCTGGCCGAATGTGCTCCATACAATCGAACGTACGCGTCAAGGCAGCCGGTTTGTGACGCTACTTGCCCGTGAGACATTGGCTACTTGATCGATCCGGGCCTAACTAAAAGGAGAACACACGTTCCATGGTGCTCCATCGAGCGATTACGGTTTTTGGTGCTTACGGTCATACCGGACGCTTTGTCGTTTCCGAACTGCGGAGACGTGGTTGGGTACCTGTCCTTGCCGGTCGGGATGCGGCAAAGCTGAGCGCAGCCGCCGAGACGCAACCAGGTGTGGAAACGCGGGTGGCTTTGATAGACGATCCGATAACGCTGGACCGTGCTCTGTCCGGCGTTGCCGCGATCATCAATTGCGCGGGACCATTTATCGACACCGCGGTGCCCTTGGTTGAGGCTGCGCTTCGCGCCGGCATTCCATATCTCGATGTAGCCGCGGAACAGTCGAGCGTGCTCGCCCTCTTCGATCGCTACGCAGGTGCGGCACGCGACGCGGGCGTTGCGGTGATTCCCGCAGTGGCGTTCTACGGCGGACTGGGAGATCTCTTGGCGACTGCTGCGATGGGAGACTGGATCTCTGCGGATGAGATCTCGGTCGCCGTGGCCCTCGATAGCTGGAAACCCACGCGAGGCACCCGTTTGACGGGTGAGCGCAATCACGGTCCGCGCTTCATTTTTTCCAATCATCGTCTGGAAAAGGGAGATCCACCTCCGCCGCGAATTTGGAGCTTTCCCGTGCCCTTCGGGCCGCAAGAGGTGGTCGGGCTGCAATTGGCAGAGACCATCACCATTTCACGACACCTGGAAACGGCAGCGGTTCGAGCGTATATCAACCTCGCACCTCTCACGGAGCTCCGCAATCCGGACACGCCCGCGCCCACGGCCAGCGACGAGAGCGGCCGCTCGTCGCAGGTTTTTCTGATGGACGCGATCGTGCGCAGAGGAAGCGAGGAACGACGTCTCACGGCGCGCGGCCGCGATATCTACGCCATCACGGCGCCCGTTGTGGTGGAAGCTGTGCAGCGGATCATCAGCGGGACATCTACGGCAACCGGTGTGATCTCCGCCGGGCAGGCTTTCGATGCGAACGATTTTCTGGCCGCACTCAGCCCTGCAGGCCTCCATTTGGAATGACGCGCATGACTCATGCGCTCGAGAGGGCAAGCGGGGGACGTATACAGAATCCGCTAAAATAGCTAGGTGAACCCCACCGACATTCTGGAAGCGCCGCCTACCGCGTCCGAAGCGGCTTCCGCGCGCCCGCGTGTGGGGTTTGTGAGCCTGGGCTGCCCGAAGAACCTGGTGGACAGCGAAGTGATGATGGGGCTGCTGGACCGCGCAGGCGCGGAGCTGACCGCCGAGGCAGAAACGGCCGACATTCTCGTCGTCAACACCTGTTCTTTCATCGACTCGGCCAAGCAGGAGTCGGTGGACACCATCCTCGAAATGGCGCAGCACAAGACCACCGGCCGCGCGCGCAAACTGATCGTTGCCGGATGCCTGGTCGAGCGCTATCGCGATGAGATTCGCAAGAATATTCCGGAAGTGGATGCAGTCGTGGGCACGGGCGAGTTGGAGACGATCCTGACTGCAGCGGGCTTAGCGCCGGTCCAGCCAGCCGTCTCCACGGCGCCGCAGCTTTTCAATATCGTGACTGCAACCGCGACGCAACGCCATGCTCCCGCCGATGCCGCTGCCTCGACAATCTTGTCGGATGCTTCGGCCGCTATCGCAGCCTCTCGCGCCGAGGGCGATTTACGCGAGCAGCAGGGCCGCTTTGCCCGCGACGCATGGGATAGCGCCGCTCCCGCGCTCCCGACCTATCTCTACGACGAGACGACGCCGCGTCTGCTTGCGACCGGCAAGACATCGGCGTATCTCAAAATTGCCGAGGGCTGCGATCATCCCTGCACCTTCTGCGTGATCCCGAACCTGCGCGGCAAGTTCCGTTCGCGCCGCTTCGAGTCGGTGATCGCCGAGGCGGAGCAGCTTGTTGCACGCGGAGTGCGTGAGATCACGCTCATCGGCCAGGACACCACCTGTTACGGCGAGGACTTCGGCCTGAAAGATGGGCTCGCCGCGCTGCTCGATCGTCTCGCGCAGATAGACGGACTCACCTGGCTGCGCTTTCTCTACGCCTACCCCAACAAGATCACCGGGCGCCTGCTCGATACCATCGCGAAGCACAACAGCATCGTGAAGTATCTCGATGTGCCGCTGCAGCATGCGGCCGCGCCGGTGCTGAAGCGGATGCGTCGCGGGGCCAATGCAGAGATCTTCCTGAAGACGCTCGAAAAGGTGCGCGCTGCCGTTCCGGGCATCGCACTGCGCACCAGCTTCATCGTCGGCTTCCCCGGCGAGACCGCCGAAGACCACGCCGCGCTGATGGCCTTCGTCGATGCTGCGAAATTCGACTGGATGGGCGCCTTTGCCTACTCCGACGAAGAAGGCTCGCAATCCATCCATCTCGGCGAGGAGCTCAAAGTGGCGAAGCGCACTATCGAAGCGCGCCGCCGCTCGTTGATGAAGCTGCAGCAGTCCATAAGCCGCGAACGCAAGGAACAATGGATTGGGCGGACGATGGACATCCTGGTCGAAGGCGAGAGCGAGGAGACACCGCTGTTGTGGGAGGGCCGCTCCCAGTTCCACGCGCCAGAGATAGATGGCAAGGTTTACATCAACGACTTCGGTCCACACGAGACGCTGGTGCCCGGCACTTTCTATCGTGCGGAGATTACCGACGCGCACGACTACGATGTGGTCGCGCGCGTCATCGAATAATTATCGGGAATCAATATTCAGGAGTGGTTATGTCTCAGGCGAAGCCGAAAATCCTTCGCTGCCCTATCTGCAGGACGATCGTGCCTTTGGACGATCCCAACGTGCCCTTCTGCAGCGACCGTTGCCGGGTGATCGACCTGGGCAAATGGGCAAGCGGCGAGTATCGCATCTCCTCCCCCATCCTCGATCCCGAGGTGCTGGATGGCATCGACGAAGCCACGTTGCGCCGTGCTCAGCAGGAGAGCGATGCAGACGAACGATGAACGTCCCGCAGCCCGATGAACGATAGGCCCTCGACTGTGCCCGCAACGGGCAGAAAGACGCTGTGGGCGTGGGCCGTCGGCACCTTCTTTGGCGTCGGGCTGCTGAAGCCTGGGCCGGGGACGTGGGGTTCCGTCGCGGCGGTGCTGCTGTGGAAGTGGGCTCAGCCCATCCCAGTCGACGTATGGATTTCGTCTGTGCCTCATCCAACGCCTCGGCAGGAATATCTGCTGATACTGGCCGTCAATGGCACCGTGACGCTGCTCGCCGCCTTGATCGCCACTGCCATCGGCATTCCTGCTGCCACTCGCGTCGCGAAAGAATCCGGCCGCGAAGACCCGGGCCACGTCGTGATCGACGAAGTGGCCGGCCAGTGGCTCACGCTTGCCGTCTGCCGGCCGGACTGGCCGCACGCCCTGGTCGCCCTCGCGCTCTTCCGCCTTTTTGACATCACGAAACCATGGCCCATCCGCAAGCTGGAAGCCCTGCCCGGCGGCTGGGGCATCATGCTGGACGACCTTGCTGCCGGCCTCTTTGGACTTGTCGTACTGCTCGTGATCCAGCATTGGTGGTGAAAGCAGCTTCCAGCCTCAAGCTGCCCAGCTCCTGGCCTCACCAATATGGGAAACGGCGAATCTCCATGGGTTCGGCATCGCAGCGACAAGCTGGGGGCCTAAGAGTCCCAATTCGCGTCTAAACTAGGCAGTCGTAGAAGTTAGGCAGTCGTAGACTGGAGGGGCCGCGTTTATGATCCGTATCGCCAAATCCGACCATCCCGGTTCCTCCGCACCGCGCATCGACTCCATCACACCGGAGGCGGTGCTGCCTGGCGGCGAGGTTGAGATTGCTGGCAGCGCCCTCGGGCCGGTGGCGGAACGCCGTCCCTTGGCCGTACTCGATGGCTCACTCGCCCCCGTTCTGCTGAGCCGACCCACACGCATGAGCATCCGCATACCCGAGTCGGCCGAGGCAGGCCGGCTGGAGGTACGGCAGAACGGCGCGACCAGCAACTCGGTCACGGTGAAGATCGGCAAGCTGCTGGCCGAGAATGTGAATCCGGTCGCCAGCCCGGTGGTCGATCTGGAAGGCAACGTTTACACCACGCTCTCCGGCCAGCGCGGCGAAAAGATGCCGGT
>DASXGY010000155.1:0-9689 GCA_036488835.1 Acidobacteriaceae bacterium | reverse complement strand
GCCGGATAGAGCATCTGTCGGCTTCAGCCCTTCTTCGCCGCGAAAGAGCATCTGGCCGAGGATGCCGCGGATGTCCTCATTGCTTGCCTGCGGGTCGAAGCCATGCAGCCACTCGGCAACCGTGGTGCCCTTGTCGATCAGCCCGGAGACATCCTGGGGAAAATAGCCGACCTGGGCCTCGTGGCCCCACTTCACGGTGCCGCCGTCGAGTTTGAACTCCTTCTCGACCAGATCGGGCAGGCCGGAGAGCAGCGACTTGAGCAGCGTTGTCTTGCCCAGGCCGTTGCGGCCCATCAGGCAGACTTTTTCGCCCCGCATCACGGAGCCGCTGAAGTCCTTCAGCACCGGCTGGTCGCCATAGCCCTTGGTAAGCCGCTCGAATTCCAGGATGTGCTTGCCCGAGGGGCGCAGCATGTCGAAACGGATAAAGGGGCGGGCGATGTTCGAGCGCGCCAGCTCGGTGGTCTGCAGCCGCTCGACCTCTTTCTTGCGCGAGGTCACCTGGCTGGACCGCGTACCGGCGGAGAAGCGCGCGATGAACTCATTCAACTGCGCTATCTTCTTCTCGCGCTGCTCGTTCTGCGACTCGAGACGCGAGCGAATCTGCGTCTTTGCGACGACCATGTCGTCGTAGCCGCCGGTGTAGGTGATGATGGTTTCGTAATCGATGTCCGCGGTGTGCGTGCAGACGCTGTTCAGGAAGTGGCGGTCGTGCGAGATGGTGATGAGCGTGCCTTCAAAGTGCTCGAGGAAATCCTGCAGCCAATGGATGGAGTCGAGATCGAGATAGTTCGTCGGCTCGTCCAAGAGCAGAGCCTGGGGTTTGCCGAAGAGCGCCTGCGCCAGCAGCACGCGCACCTTCTGGCCGCCCTGCAGCTCGCTCATCTTGCGCTCGTGGAACTCGTCCGGGATGTCGAGCCCCTGCAGCAGGATCGCGGCATCGCTTTCCGCAGTGTAGCCGTCCTCTTCGCCGACGATGCCCTCGAGCTCGCCCAGGCGCATGCCGTCGGCGTCGGACATATCGTGCTTCGCGTAGATGTGCTCGCGCTCTTCCAGCGCTGCCCACAGGCCTTTGTTACCCATGATGACGGTGTCGATGACGCGGTAGGCGTCGAAGGCGTACTGATCCTGGCGCAGGACGGAGATCTTGCGGGGGCGGACCACGGTGCCCTTCTGCGGATCGAGGTCGCCGGCCAGCACCTTCATGAAGGTGGATTTGCCGGAGCCATTGGGGCCGGTGAGGCCGTAGCGGCGACCAGGAATAAAGTTAATGGTTACGTCCTCGAAGAGGACCTTGGCGCCGTAACGCATGCTCAAATTGCTGACTGAAATCATTGCTTGGTCTCAGTCTTTATTGTCGCAGAAGATGGGGAGCTACGCAGTGTGGCGGCGCTCAGTCGAGAGAGACGAATAGTTGCGGGACATTGACTTCGATGATTGTATCGGGCACGTGTAACCGCTCGTTGAGCTGCCACATGGACAGGTGACCACCGCGGCACTCGTATCCGGTCTTTGCTGGCGGATCGATCACCCAAACGGACCTCACACCCATCTGCAAGTAGTCGCTGATCTTCTGATCCATGCGGCCAAAGCGGTCGTCAGGGGAGAGAATCTCGATACAGAGCAGCGGTGGCGTGACGATGATCTGTTCTGCAGGATGGTCGGCACGCAACACCGTTATGTCGGGTACACGGAATCGCTGTGGAGCAACCTGGACACGCAGCTCGGGCCGGGCCTTGATGTTCCATGGTGTTCGGTTGCCACGAAAAATGCCGAGAAGTGCGTCCTGCAGCGTCGCGTGATCATACTCGCCCAAATTGCGCTCCTGGATTTCGCCGTCTACATACTCACGGTCCGGACTCCAATCGGAGCGCAGATACTCTTGGACCGAAACGAGTGCGCTGGTTGCCATTGTTACCTCCTGACCGGGAAGCTGAGGTTAACTTAGCACGCTGTCCACATTTCCAGCCGCCCCTCCAAGTATTTTGACTGATCTTCGCGCGGAGCAGCTAGATCGGGGCAACCGCGATTGCACGATGCCCTGCGAAGGCGTAGCTCAAACGCGTGATTCCACTCAATAGAATGCTGATACCAATCAGCGTGCCAACTGCCCAGACCGAGCTGAACGGCCAGGACATGAGGATCATGATGCCAAGCACGATGGTGACAATCGCATCAAAGAGAAACCACCCCGCCCCGGGGCGGCGGCGAAGCCGCGAGTAGATGACTGCCTCGAAGATCCCTTCGAAAAACAGATAGAAGGCGAGCACCAACGTTAGGGTGAGCAGACCGCGACCCGGATGATCCAGGATGTAGAAGGCCGCGAAGAGGTAGGCCAGTCCGACCAGCACCTTCCAGATCACCGCCCCTGCGGAGCGTGTGTGCCAGCCGAAAAAGAGATGGACGACCCCGGCAAACAGCAGCAGCCATGCCACAACGATGCTCACCGCGATGCCGGCAATGAAGGGCAGAGCAATAGCGGCGAGGCCGGCCAGGATGAGAAGAATCGCAATAACAATAGCCATGCCGCTTGATTTATGAGCAGGCTGCGCAGGAACAGAGGTTGCCATGAGGCCTCCGAAAGTTCAGGGCGCCAGACTACGAGGGGGCTTGATGCGTTGCAACGGCAATTTTCAGATTGCGTTGCGAGCGCGGCCTTAGAGTAAGTGAGACAGCACTTGATTCGTGATCAGCGCAGCCACATACGCGAGCCCGCTCATGTAGCAGAACTGGATGATGGGCCAGCGCAGGCTGTTGGTCTCGCGCCGGACGACGGCGAGCGTAGAAGTGCACTGCATCGCGAAGGCGAAGAACACCACCAGCGCAATGGCGCCCCCGATGGTCATATCGTGCCGCAGCGCTGCCTGCAGGCTCAGCGCTTGCGTGCTCGGGTCTACGCCGTAGAGCGTGCCCAGCGTGCCTACGATGACTTCGCGCGCGATGATCGAGCTCAACAGGCCGATGCCGATCTTCCAGTTGAAGCCGAGCGGGCGCAGCACCGGCTCGACGAAGTGTCCAAGCTTGCCGATCACGCTGCCCGCCAGGTCGGAAAAGTTGCCGTTGTGCAGCGGCAGGATGCTGAGCACCCACAGCACGAAGCTGACAGCGAGAATGATAGTGCCGGCCTTCTTCAGGAAGAGCGCGCTGCGGTCGTAGAGCCGCAAGCTGAGCGAGCGCACGGTGGGCCAGCGGTACTGCGGCAGCTCTAACACGAAGGGCGAGGAGGTTGCTTTCAGCACCGAAGACTTGAGCAGTTTTGCCGTCAGCAGCGCCGCGAGGAAGCCCAGCACGTACAGGCTGAGCATGACGCAGGCACGCATCCCGATGAGCCTGCCAAGCACCGGGCGATTGGGTATGAAGGCCGCGATGATGAGCGTGTAGATGGGCAGCCGTGCCGAGCAGGTCATGAACGGCGCAACCAGGATGGTGGCGAGACGGTCGCGTTTGTTCTCGATGGTGCGGGTGGCCATGATGGCTGGCACGGCGCACGCATATGCCGAAAGCAGTGGGATAAAGGCCTTGCCGTTGAGTCCGATGGAGCGCATCAGACGGTCGGCAATCAACGCCGCGCGCGCGAGGTAGCCTGAATCTTCCAGGATGCCGATAAAGAGAAAGAGCAGCAGGATCTGGGGCAGAAAGACAAGCACCGCCTGTACGCCATTCCACAGGCCGGCGTGCACCAGCGCTTGCAGCCACGGAATGGGGATGATCTGCGCGACCCGCGTGCCGAGCAGGGTAAGACCACTGGCCATCCAGTCGCTGAGCGGCTGGCCAACAGTGAACACGCCCTGGAAGACACCGACTACCACGGCGAGAAAGATGAGCGGCCCGGCCACGCGATGCAACAGAACGGAGTCGAGCCGGCGCGTCCACAGCGGCGACGCGGGCGCCTTGTACTTGGTGCGGCTGCTGACCTGTGAGGCCCAGCGACGGCATTCGCCGGGGTTTTGCAGTACCGGCAGCTCGATGGGAAGGACCGGCAGGGTCTTCGCGAATTCGGAATGGTTGCTGCCATGCTGCAGCAGGAAGCGCTCGATGGCGTCGATACCGGTGCCGCGTGTGGCGCTGATCAACGCGACCGGACGGCCCAGCTCCTGGGCTAGTGCGAGGGGATCCACGAGGCCGCCGCGCGATTCCAGCAGGTCCGCCATATTCAGCAGCACCATGGTGGGCAAGCCCATGGCGAGAATCGGTCCGGCGAGCATAAGCTGCCGGCTCAGGTTGAGCGCGTCGAGCACGATCAGGACGGCGTCCGGACGCGGCGTGCCGGGCATCTCGCCCTTCAGCACATCCGCGGCGACGCGTGCGTCTTCGGAATAACCGGTGAGGCTGTAGATGCCCGGCAGATCGATGAGCGTGAGGTCGTGGCGGCGTATGCCGCTCATGCGGCCGGAGCGCTGCTCCACAGTGACACCGGGATAGTTGGCGACCTTCTGCCGCAAGCCGGTGAGCCGATTGAAGAGTGTGGACTTGCCGCTATTCGGGGGCCCGATGAGCGCGATGGTGCGGAAGCGGCCGCGAGGCTGGCCGGCTTTGAGCGGCGGCTCATCAAGAACAGCAGCAGGCGAAGCGGGCGCGTGGCAACTCATACGTTCTCTCGCCGCGGCGCATCGGTTTGCCGCACAAAGATGTGGCACGCTGTCTCGCGGCGCAGGGCGATTTCGGCGCCTTCAACGCGGTAGACCGTAGGGTCGCCGGCCGGTGCACGGCGCAGCACGTCGATAGTTGCATCCGGCAGAAAGCCCAGGTGCATCAGGTGGTCGCCTACCTCGTGGGGCAGCTCGATGGAGGCCACCACCGCCGACCCACCAACCGCAATCTCACTCAGCGCCATCCCCTGCACCTCAAGTCCTTCACGGGACAATCTCAACTCCAAATGCGACTGATGCGGTCGCATATATCTGACTATAGCCGGATGTGTTGGAAACGCCAAATCTCCGGACGGGCAAAGTCCTCATCCGAGGTATGTGCCGTGATTGGTGCTCTTGACCGGTGATGCAGGAGTATCGTTTTCGGTACTAACGGCCGCCGACCGGTAACTCTCGGGGCGGAGCGAACGCGGTTTCTACCTGAAGGCGAGCGACCCCGCAGGGCATAATGATCAATCTGCATCTCAGTCTTTCTTTGGGACTTCACCTACTGAGCGCCCATTTAGCGGGGCGAACCATTCGAGGAAAAGGAGCATCTAGCGCTGCAGTAGCCAACCATGTCGAACTCCCAATTGACTGCGGTTCTCTTCGTCCTGCTCCTGCTCGTCGGGTTCGCCCAGTTGCTGGGCTACCTGTTTGTACGGCTGCGCCAACCTAAGGTCGTTGGCGAAATATTGGCCGGCGTTGTTCTTGGTCCTGCGCTCCTAGGCCGGCTGCCGTTTGCCGCCCACATCATCGAGAGCGCGAAGCACCAAGGCAACATCCTGGACTTCGTGTACTGGCTCGGGCTGCTGCTATTGATGTTCTTGTCCGGAGCAGAGATGCAGCAGTTGTTCAGCCGCGAGGAGCGCCGCACGGTTGCGTGGCTGACCCTCGTGGGCACAGGCATTCCGTTCTTACTGGGGCTGATCTTCGGCCCCTGGCTGATCCGCCCCAGCCTGGCCGGGCCCAACGGCAATCGCGTTTCGCTGATCATCATTCTCGCCGTAGGCGTTGCGGTCACATCGGTGCCAGTGGTCTCGAAGATCTTCGCCGACCTGAAGATTCTGCACACGCGGTTCGCACGGCTGATTCTCGGCGTGGCCGTGCTGGAAGACATCGTTCTCTGGCTCGCGCTTGCCGTAGCCACAGCCACCGCGGGCAAGGTCGTGCTAAATCCGCGGCAGATGTCCTGGCACCTGCTGGCAACACTGGCCTACTTCGTTCTCGGCCTCACGATCGTTCCGCGCGTCGTCAAGCGCATCAACAAGGCACGCTGGAATGTGCTGGCGCAGCAGTCGCCCACTGGCTACGCGATCGCCGTTCTGCTGGCCTACTGTGCGGTCGCGGGAGCGCTGGATGTCAACCTCGTATTCGCCGCGTTCCTCGCGGGCTTTGCCGTCGTGCACAAAAAGCGCAGGCTCTTTGCGGATGCGCTTGAGGCGATCAGTAAAGTCTCCTTCGCCTTTTTCATCCCGGTGTACTTCGCCATCGTGGGATTGAAGCTCGATCTGATTCGCGGGTTGTCGCTGTGGATGATCGTGGCGTTTCTCGCCGGAACCTGTGCGATCAAGATTTTTTCCGTGTCGCTGGCTGGCCGCTTCGCGGGATTCCGCGGCCTGGACCTGATTAACCTTGCCATCACGACCAATGCCCGCGGGGGCCCTGGCATCGTGCTGGCCAGCGTGGCGTTTGACGCCGGAATCATCAGCTCGAAGTTCTACACCACGCTGGTGGTGGCGGCGGTGCTCACGTCGCAGATCGCCGGGGCATGGCTGGATTACGTGCTGCGCAAAGGCTGGCCGCTGCTGAAGCCAACAGTGGGCAGCGAAACGCTGGAGGTCTCACCGGAGAGCCCTTCGCCCGCGTAGACGCGTCCGATATTCGTAATCTATTGAGTTACGGATGATCTAGGTCGCGATGCGAATCAAGTGCTCCACCGGTTCGCGGGGGCCTAGGATTGAGACGTCCGGCAGGACACCGTGGGCCATCGCGACTTCATCGCAGCGGTGAAGTCGCGGGCAGACCTGGCAGTCCTTGTAAATTTTGTCGGGCAGGGCAGCGCGATCCTCCACGACGAAAAAGCCAGCGCTCTGAAAGAACTCGGGGATGCGCGTAAACAGACACACGCATCCCACGCCGTGCCGCTCCGCCTCTTCGAGCAGTGCCTGCAGCAGATCCTGGCCGCGGCCGCAGCCCTTCCACTCCGGCTGCACAACTATGGAGCGCACCTCGGCCAGATGCGGGCCGTAAAGATGCAGCGCACCGCAACCCTGAAACTCACCGCTGTTGGATTCAGCGACGGTGAAGTCGCGGATGTTCTCGCAGATTTCGGCAAAGGGACGAGGCAGCAGCGTGCCGTCGTCGGAGAGGCTGTTGACGAGCGCGTGCACCTTCTCTGCATCCTGCAGACGAGCCTTACGAACGGGCACCGGCAGCCTCCAGTTCCCGATCCCGCAAGAGTGTGGGCGTCGCGATCAATCGCGCCTTGGCGCTTGCCACTGCTTCGTGAACCCGCGCACGGGCGGTGCCGCCGATCACGTCGTGGCAATCGACTGTGGCGGCAAGCGTGATACTCGCGTAGAAGTTTTCTGCGAAGGCTGGTGAAAGCTGACGCAGATCCTCGAGCGGGAGGCCGTCGAGCTCGCAACCGTTGTCGAGCGCGAGACGAACTGCCTCCCCGATGATGTGGTGCGCGCGGCGAAAGGGAACTCCGCGATGCGCGAGATAGGTGGCGGCAGCCATGGCGTTTAGAAATCCGGATGTTGCAGCCTTTTCCATAGCTTCCAAACGAAACCTCAGCCTTTGCGTGAAGGACGGCAGAAGCTCTAACAGCGGGAGCAGGCCGGCTACCGTATCGAAGAGAACCGGCTGCATCTCCTGCAGGTCCTTGTTGTAGGCCAGCGGCAGGCCCTTGAGCTGCATAGTGACGGCAGCAACCGCGCCGTGGATGCGACCGGTGCGGCCGCGCACCAGCTCGGTAAGGTCTGGGTTCATCTTTTGCGGCATCGCACTGGAGCCGGTGGAGAAGCTCTCCGGCAGCGTGACGAAGCCAAACTCGGCGGTGGCGAAGAGCGTGATCTCCTCCGCGAAGCGACTGGTGTGCAGAGCGATGGTCGCGAGCGCCTGAAGAAACTCGACGAGAAAATCGCGGTCGCTGGTCGCATCCATGCTGTTGGCCGTCGGCGCCGTGAAGTCGAGCTCTCGCGCCGCGATGGTGCGGTCAAGTGCGAGCGTGGCGCCGGCGATGGCACCCGAGCCGAGCGGGCAATAGTTCAGACGCACGATCAGATCCGCGAGTCGGCTGATGTCGCGTTCGATCATCGAGACGTAGGCAAGCAGCCAGTGCGCGACGAGCACAGGCTCTGCGCGTTGGAGATGGGTGTAGGCGGGCATGATGGCGTCGCTCGCGTTTTCCGCTTGCTCGATCAATGCCAATGCCCAACTGCGAAGCAACAGTTGCGTGCTCGCGGCCTGCTTCCGCACATAGAGCCGGAGATCGGTGGCGATCTGCTCGTTGCGGCTGCGGCCAGTGTGGAGCTTCAGCGCGAGTTCGCCGATCTGCCCAGTGAGTTCCAGCTCGACAAAATGATGCACGTCCTCCGCACGCGGGTCTGACGCGAGTGTGCTGCGGCGCGGGCCATCCCAGAAATCTGCGAGGACCGCATCGAGACCATCGCGCACCTGCGCTGACTCTGCAGCCGTAAGGATTCCCGCCGCAGCCAGCACGCTGGCGTGCGCCTTGCTGGCAGCAATCTCCTGAGGGAGAAGCTGCCAGTCAAAGCCGAAGGACCGCTGCCACTCCTCGAAGCGCGCATCGAGCGGCTCCCGGAAGCGGCCAGACCACATCTTCACTTCACAACCTCTTTCTGCTTCTGCAGCAAGCGCGCACGGGTGCGGGCCGGCAGCCCGAGGATCTGGATGAAGCCCTTGGCGTCCTTCTGATCGTAGCTCTCGCCCATGGTGAAGGAGGAGAGATCGGTCGAGTAGAGCGAGAAGGGCGAGGTACGGCTGACGATGTTGAGGTTACCCTTATAGAGCGAGAGCGTCACTGTGCCGGTAACGTTCTCCTGAGTCTTCTGGACGAAGGCATCGAGGGCTTCGCGCAGCGGTGTAAACCACAGGCCGTTGTAAACCGAGTCTGCGTAACGCAGCGCAACGTGCTGCTTGTAGTGCGAGAGATCGCGGTCGAGTGTCAACGCTTCGAGCTCGCGATGCGCCGCGACGATGAGCGTTCCGCCCGGTGTCTCGTAGCAGCCGCGGCTCTTGATGCCGACGAAGCGGTTCTCGACGAGGTCGATGCGGCCGATGGCATTGCGTGCGCCGATCTCGTTCAGCAACTCCACGAGCTGCACCGGAGGCATCTTCATGCCGCCAACCGAGACGGGGATGCCTTGCTCGAAGCCAATGGTGACCTGCTCTTCGCGATCCGGCGCTTCCTGCGGTGAGCGCGTTATGGTCCACGTGGTGGGGAAGGGTGCGTTGCCGGCGTCTTCAAGCTCGCCGCCCTCATGGCTCACGTGCCACAGGTTGCGATCGCGCGAGTGAATCTTCTCGCGGCTCGCGGTGACCGAGATGCCATGCGCCTCAGCGTAATCCAGGCACTCCTCGCGGCTGGTCAGTGTCCACTCGCGCCAGGGCGCGATGACCTTCAGTTCCGGTGCCAGCGCCTGGTAGGCATGCTCGAAGCGCACCTGGTCGTTTCCCTTGCCGGTGCAGCCGTGCGCCACCGCGGTGGCGCCTTCGGCGAGTGCAACTTCCACCTGATGCTTCGCAATCACCGGCCGCGCGATCGAGGTGCCGAGGAGGTACTTATTTTCGTACACGGCGCCGGCCTGCACGGTCGGGAATACATACTCGCGGACGAACTCGTCGCGCAGATCACGCACAACGACCTTCTTCGCGCCCGTCTTCTTCGCTTTCTCGACCACTGCGTCGATATCTTCGCCCTGGCCTACATCGGCCACCATCGCGATCACGTCGAGGCCGTAGTTTTCGTTCAGCCAGGGAATGATGATCGAGGTATCGAGCCCACCGGAATATGCAAGAACAACTTTGTCA
>DASXGY010000457.1:0-7511 GCA_036488835.1 Acidobacteriaceae bacterium | reverse complement strand
TACGACGGTACGACGTTTCACCGTGTGATTCCCGGCTTCATGGCGCAGGGCGGCGATCCGCTGGGCAGCGGTCTGGGCGATCCCGGCTACTACATTCAAGATGAGATTGACCCGTCGCTGATGTTCAACGTGCCGGGACGGCTGGCGATGGCGAACTCCGGACCGAACACGGATGGCTCGCAGTTCTTCGTCACGGAGGAGATCCTGCCCGACCTGAACGGCCACTACACGATCTTCGGCCAGTGCGATCCGTCGTCGGTCCTGGTGGTGAAGACAATCACGCGCGTGGAGCGTGACGCGCACGACAAGCCGCTGTCGCCGGTAGTGCTGAAGAAGGTCACGATCGTGCCGGTGGGCCAGCCATTGCCGCCACCGCCGGCTGCTGCCACGTCTGCAACTACTGCTCCGGCGCCCACACCAGACTCGGCTCCGACAGCAACACCTACACCGCCGGCCCTGACGCCGCGGCCTAATTGATCTCGAGCCATCTTCGCGGCCGGCGTGCAAGCCGGGCTGCCCTGCCAACCGCCACAAAGGAGACCGCATGGTAACTGCATCAGGCACACACGCACCGGGCACCTACGCCACATTGAAGACCAGCGAGGGCACTATTGTGTGCCGGCTGTTTGAGAAGGAAGCGCCGAAGACGGTGGCGAATTTTGTTGAGCTTGCCGAGGGCAAGCGGGAGTGGACGCACCCCACGACGCGCACGAAGTCGAACAATAAGCTCTACGACGGCACGATCTTTCACCGCGTAATTCCGGATTTCATGATCCAGGCCGGCGATCCGGCAGGCACGGGCATGGGCGGCCCCGGATACAAGTTCGAGGATGAGACAAAGGGGTCAGCGCATCGCTTCGACAAGCCGGGAAAGCTGGCGATGGCCAATGCCGGGCCGAACACGAATGGATCGCAGTTCTTCATCACCACGGCGAACACCGAGTGGCTGACGGGCAAGCACACCATCTTTGGCGAGGTGGTGGAAGGGCAGGATATCGCGGAGAAGATCAGCCGCGTGCCACGCGGCGCGCAGGACAAGCCGAAGACGCCGGTGGTGCTGGAGAACGTGACGATCGAGCGGGTAGCGTAGCGCGTTTGCCAATTTGACGAAGGGCGAGGCCACGGCCTCGCTCTTTTGCCTTTCACATAAGGAGCGTAAGCTCGTCGCGGAGCCAAGCGCAGTGATACTTCGTCTGGTACTGGCGATACTTTGCGTATTTGTATCCGTCGCTGCGCGGCATCCAACGCCGCAGACCGCTGCTCCCCCAGCCCCACCCGCGCCCGCTCCAGCGCTGGTCAACTTCTCTGCGCACGCAACGGCACTCGCGACCCTGGCAGAGATCGGACGCCAAACGAGAGTGCCGATCGGCATTCTTCCCGGCGGGGATCCGGGCGCTCTCTGCAGGACGAAAACCACTTTCGTCTTTCTCGGCGAAGATCCACGGAGCGCCCTGGACGCGATGGCGCAGCAACTCCACTACACGCTCAACCAGGAAGACGGCGTATATCTGTTGACCGCGCAGGATGTCACCCAGCACCAGCGCGATGTTCTGGATCACCGTTTTCGCGTCTACGGAACGGGCGGAAGGTCGACAGCGCAGACGATCAGCATGCGACTGAGCGAGGCGCTGTGGGTTGCTCTCGCCAAACCGGTTATCTCCGGCCATGGTGGGCCGGTCCATCATTCTGTGAGTGCGCACTCTGTCAAAGCGCACTCGGTCCATGCACACTCGGACGATGCGCAGTCGGTCGACGCGCCGAAGATTTCTCTTCCGCCGGTGCTGCATAACGTGACGACTGAGGAGATTGCAGGGCTGGTGGTTAAATCCGGGCCGGGTGGAATTTATCTGTCGCGCATCCAGCCTTCACGCATGGCCTCTGCACAGGATTTAACGATACAGATTTCATCGTATGGAGATGAAGATCAACTCAAATCAGATATGAGTTGCCCGCGGTGATGGAGAGTTGCTGAATGACCTTTACCAAGCGGCTACGCGAAGGAGTTCGCGAAGGCCGAATTACCTGCAGCGTTCGCATCTGGACGCGCCCGCATGTGATCGTCGGCAATCGTTATCGTATGGACGAAGGTGAGATCGAAATAGAGTCCATTACGCCGATCGGCCTTCCCGATATCACTCCAGAGCTGGCACGGGAATCAGGCTTCCTGGGTGTGGTTGATCTGCTCAAAGTTGCAAAGCATGGCAAGGGCGAGAGGATTTATCTGGTCCGGTTTCACTACATTCGTCCGCGAAGAACGCGAGAGCAACCGCTGAAGAGCAGAACAAAGGCGAGGCCGTAGCCTCGCCTTTTGATCAGCCGACTGCGGACTGTTGCTTTGCCAAGAAAGACTTCTAGACGCCGATGACGGCGCAGAGTTCCTTTACGGAGTCGGCGCTTTTCTTGAGCGCTTTTTCCTCTTCCGGCGTGAGCTTGATTTCGATGATCTGTTCCAGGCCGCGCTCGCCCAGCTTGCATGGGACGCCGATGTAGTAGCCGTTGATGCCGTATTCCCCTTGCAGGTAGGCGGCGCAGGGCAGGATTTTCTTCTTGTCCTTGAGGATGGCCTCGACCATCTCGACTGCGGCTGCTGATGGCGCGTAGAAGGCAGAGCCGGTCTTGAGGTGCTTGACGATCTCGGCACCGCCATCGCGGGTGCGCTGCACGATGCGCTCGATGGTGGCCTTATCCATCAGTTCGGAGATAGGGATGCCGGCGACGCTGGAGTAGCGCGGGAGGGGCACCATGGTGTCGCCGTGTCCGCCGAGGACAAAGGCGGTTACGTTTTCAACGGAGACCTTCAGTTCCTCCGCGATGAAGGTGCGATAGCGGGCGGAGTCGAGCACGCCGGCCATGCCGATGACTCGCTCGCGGTTGAACTTCGATTGCTTGAAGGCGGCCTGCGCCATGGCATCGAGCGGGTTGGAGACGATGATCAGGATCGAGTTCGGCGCGACAGCGGTGATCTTGTTCACCACGTCGGACATGATCTTGTAGTTGGTCTGCAGCAGGTCGTCGCGGCTCATTCCGGGCTTGCGCGGGATGCCTGCGGTGATGACCACGATGTCGGAGTTTGCCGCATCGGTGTAGTCGTTCGCCCCGATGACGTGCACATCACGCTTCTCAATGGGCATGGCTTCGAGCAGATCGAGCGCCTTGCCCTGCGGGATGCCCTCCGCCACGTCGATGAGGACTACATCCGCCAGTTCCTTCGAGGCGATCCAGTGCGCGGCGGTGGCGCCTACGTTTCCTGCTCCAACAATAGTTACTTTCTTGCGCATGTCTCTCCTGTCTCTTTCTGCTACTTCATGTTCTCGATCATTCGCGTGGCGAACTCGCTGGTCTTCACCTTGGTGGCGCCCTGCATCTGGCGCTCGAAGTCGTACGTCACGAACTTCTGCTGGATGGTCTTCTCCATGGACGATTCCACCAGCTTTGCGGCCTCACTCCAGCCGAGAAATTCGAGCAGCA
Source organism: Acidobacteriaceae bacterium (assembly GCA_036488835.1). Classification (GTDB taxonomy): domain Bacteria; phylum Acidobacteriota; class Terriglobia; order Terriglobales; family Acidobacteriaceae; genus KBS-83. The sequence continues at coordinate 4,043 of DASXGY010000457.1, read as the reverse complement.
TAACGCCGGAGAGCATGACCGAGCCGGGGTTGATGACGTCCTTGTCGGCGTATTTCGGAGCGGTGCCGTGCGTGGCCTCGAAGACCGCGTAGCCATCGCCAACGTTGGCGCCGGGCGCAATGCCGAGGCCGCCTACCTGCGCGGCGGCGGCGTCCGAGATGTAGTCGCCGTTGAGGTTCGGCGTAGCGAGCACGCTGTAGTCCTCGGGCCGGATGATGATCTGCTGGAAGATGGAGTCGGCGATGCGATCGTTGATCATCACCTTCTGCTTCCACTTGCCGCCGCCGTGCGACTTGCCGATTTTGTCGATGACGGACTGGATCTCGGCGTAGAGCTCTTTCCTGAAGGCGTCGGAGCCGAACTCGAGTCCCGGCTCGATCAGCGCGGCATTCTGCTCGACGGTGAGGCTGGGATTCGCTTCGAGGTTGCCCAGGATCCAGCTTTCGCGCTCGGTGACAGTCTGGTCGCGAAACTCGTCGGCCGCCACTTCGTAGCCCCACTCGCGGAAGGCGCCCTCGGTAAACTTCTGGATGTTGCCCTTGTGCACGAGGGTGACCGATTTGCGCTTATGGTCGATCGCATATTGGATAGCGACGCGCACCAGGCGCTTGGTGCCGGTGATAGAGATGGGCTTGATGCCAACGCCGGAGTCGGCGCGCACCTTCTTCTTGCTGCCCATGTCGTTGTTCAGGAAATCGATGAGCTTCTTCGCCTCGGGCGTGCCCTGGCGAAACTCGATGCCGGCGTAGACGTCTTCGGTGTTCTCGCGGAAGATGACGACGTCGAGCTTCTCCGGATGCTTCACCGGGCTGGGCACGCCGGTGTAGTACTTCACCGGGCGGATGCAGGAGTAGAGATCGAGCACCTGGCGCAGGGTAACGTTGAGCGAGCGGATGCCACCGCCAACCGGCGTAGTGAGCGGTCCCTTGATGGAGACGCGGAGGTCGCGCGCAGCGTTCACCGAATCATCCGGCAGCCAGTTCTGGAATTGCCGATAGGCCTTCTCTCCGGCGAAGATTTCGAACCACGCAATCGAGCGCTTGCCGCCGTAGGCCTTCTGGACTGCTGCGTCGAAGACGCGCTGCGAGGCACGCCAGATATCGCGGCCGGTGCCGTCGCCTTCGATGTAGGGGATGATGGGGTGGTCCGGCACCTGATACTTGCCGTTGACATACTGGATCGCTGCGCCGCCCTGGGGCAGGGCCACGTCGTTGTAGCTTTTCTGCATGAGAACCGGGTGCTCCGTGGAGTGGAATGCGTGTCACAACCTACAACCGTCCACGCTACCATCCCGCTCCGCAAGCCGCAACGCGGGCGAAACGGCCAAGGGAACGGTATCATCATCCGCGAAGGTAAATGAACCTGGAAGAGGTGCCGATGTTTTCTGCCTGCCGACGCGTGCTTTGCCTGTTGATTGCAACCCTCATCGCCAGCCTGGCTGCGCCAGCGCAGACGCGCGTGGCCATCGTGGGCCTCGTGCACGGCCACGTCGCCGGATTTTTGAACCAGTTGCCTGCGCACACCGAGGTGCAACTCGTGGGCGTCTCGGATCCCGACGCTGCGCTGCGGGAGAAGTATGCGGCGAAGTATCACCTGGACCCCAAGATCTTCTTCCCCAACGAAACGGCGATGATTGAGGCGACGCATCCGCAGGCGGTGCTGGTGTACACGTCGATTGCCGGACACCGCCGTGCGATTGAAGAAGCGGGGAGGCACCACGTCGCGGTGATGGTGGAGAAGCCGCTCACGATCTCACTGGCGGATGCGTTGGCGATCCGCAAGATTGCGCACGAGGACCATATCCCGGTGCTGGTGAACTACGAGACGACGTGGTACGCGTCTAATAAAGCTGCGTATGACGAGCTGGAAGGCGGCAAGCTTGGGCCGCTGCGCAAGCTGGTGGTGCACGACGGGCACAAGGGACCCGAGGAGATCGGCGTGCAGCCGGAGTTCCTGAAGATTCTCACCGATCCGCAGTTGAATGGCGCGGGCGCGCTCTACGACTTCGGCTGCTATGGCGTGGATCTGGCGACCTGGCTGATGCACGGCGAGACGCCGCTAACGGTGACCGCGGTGACGCAGACTCTGAAGCCGGACAAGTATCCGCATGTGGATGACGAGGGCACGATTATCCTGACCTATCCGCATGCACAGGCCATTATTCAGGGCTCGTGGAACTGGCCCTTCGATCGCAAGGATATGGAGGTCTATGGCGCGACCGGCTCGCTGATGACCATCAAGAGCGATAAGGTCCGGGAACGCACGAAGGGCGAGGCGGAAGCGACAGAACGCGAAGCCACGCCGCTGGCGCCGCCGGAGGATGGTTCCCTGCACTACCTTGTCGCGGTGCTGGACGGCAAGCTGAAGCCGCAGGGCGACCTGACGGCGCTGGACACGAATGTGATCGTGATGCAGATTCTGGATGCGGCACGCACTTCCGCGCAGACGGGACGCACGATCAAGCTGACTCCGCTGCCGAAGCAGTAGTTCCACAGACAACAAGGTTTTGGGGAACCTCCGGCTCTGATCGTCCGTATCCCGCCGCAGAGGCTCTCCATGGAAACCTTGCGGCAGGACATTGCCTACGCACTGCGCCAGATGCGCCAGTCCCCTGTTTTCACGTTGACGGCGATGTTGACGCTGGCGCTGGGCATCGGCGCGACGACTGCGATCTTCTCGCTCATCCATACGGTGATGCTGAAGTCGCTGCCGGTGGTGGACCCGGCGACGCTGTATCGCATTGGCGAGGGGAACGATTGCTGCGTGGAAGGCAGCCCGCAGGACAACTGGGGGATGTTTTCGTATCCGTTTTATCTGCGGATGAAGGCGTCCACACCGGAGTTCGCAGAGCTTGCTGCATTCCAGGCCGGCGGATCGGAGTTCAGCGCGCGCCAGGGCGAGAACGATCGCGTCGCGAAGCCGATCCGTGGCGAATTTATTACCGGGAACTACTTCTCAACTTTTGGAATCAGCGCATTCTCCGGGCGGAACATCGTTCCGTCCGATGACACGCCCACAGCTGCACCGGTTGCGATGCTCAGCTATCGGGCATGGCAGCAGCAGTATGCGTCCGATCCGAAGATCGTGGGATCGAGCATGATCCTCGATGGCCACGCGGTGACCATTGTCGGCATCACGCCTCCCGGATTTTTTGGCGAAACGCTGCGCAGCGATCCACCGGAGGTATGGGTTCCCATGCAGCAGGAGCCGATCTTCCGCGGTACGAACTCGCTGCTGCACACCTTTCCCGCGTGGCTGCGCGTGCTTGGACGGCTGAAGCCCGGGGCGACGCCGAATGCACTGCCCTCGCGCATAACGAGCATGATCCGCGTCTGGCTGGTGAATGAGAGCGGCATGCCGGCCGATTGGATGACAGGAATCAAGGCCGGCCTATCGAAGCAGAATGTCAAAGTCGTTCCGGCTGGCGCAGGTGTGGGCGTGATGAAGGCGGATTACGCGGATAGCCTGCGTATCCTGCTCACGGTCTGCTGCCTGGTGCTGCTGATTGCGTGCGCGAATATTGCCAACCTGCTGCTGGCGCGCGGCACGGCGCGACGCGCGCAGACCGCCATTCGACTGACGCTGGGCGCGAACCGCGGGCGGCTGATCCGGCAATCGTTGACAGAGAGCGTTGTGCTCTCCCTGCTGGGCGGAGTTGCGGGGCTGGCGGTGGCGTATCTTGGCGTGAAGGCGATCGTGGCGCTTGCGTTTCATGGAGCGAAGTATGTGCCCATCGATGCCGCGCCCTCGCCGCCGGTGCTCGCCTTTGCGTTTGCTCTGTCGCTGTTGACGGGGGTGCTCTTCGGAACCGCACCGGCGTGGCTCGCCTCGCGTGCCGAACCCGCAGAGGCGCTGCGCGGCGCCAACCGCACGACACGGGACAGTTCGTCGCTCTCGCAGAAGATCCTGGTCATCGTGCAGGCAACGCTGTCCGTGGTGCTGCTCGCCGGGGCGGGCCTGCTGACGCATAGCCTCGACAAGCTGCAGCACCAGGATTTCGGCTATGAGATCGATGGCCGCGTCACCCTCGCGCTGACCGCGCC
>DASXGY010000152.1:0-4228 GCA_036488835.1 Acidobacteriaceae bacterium | reverse complement strand
GACGGAAGTGGTATTGGCCTGGCCATGACCTACCGTATTATTCAGCTACACAGCGGTAGTATTGACGTACAATCCAAGCAAAATATAGGTAGTACGTTCACATTGAAACTTCCTCTGCTGGCTTCAGCCGAGGGCAAACTGCGCGGTTCTCAGTTGGATACAACAAGCTCGGCTCCGGCCTTCACCTCCGAAGGGTCCGGCCTATGATCAGGCGTCTTCTCAGCCTGCCATCACTGGCCGCATCGCTGCTCATCCCAGCGTTATCCGGATGTGTCTACCTTCACAAGTCCGTTCCGCCTCCCGTGCCCATCATGGCCGAGACGCCCGCGGTGGTGGCTCCGCCGCTCGCACCGCTCTACACCGAGATGAGCCAGAACGACCCCGCCCTGCCCGAGCTGCCGGTTCCGCCCCCACCCGACGCGCAGCCCGCGCCGCCTCCCGCTTCCATCATCGTCGCGGAAAAGAAACCCGTCCGCATCAGCCGCCACCGCAAGCTCGAAATCGAAGTAGCCGAGCGCGAGAGCCGTGAACGCGAAGCCCGCGAAAAGGAAGTCAGCGCCACCACCACTCCCGACACCAACCCTCCGCCGCCAGAGAGCCAGAACGCCAAGGTGACCGCACCCACACCCAAGGGCGACGCTGCAGCCCCCACCTCCATCGGCCAGCTCACCGCCGCTCCCTCGCCGGACAGCAGTGGCTCGCGCCAGCAGGCGTCCGACCTCATCGACTCCACCCAGCGCGGCGTCAATGGGCTGCACAACCTCAACGGCGACCAGACCAAGACCGTCGCCCAGATTCACAGCTTCCTCGATCAGGCGGAGCGCGCCCTGCACAATGGCGACGTCGACGGAGCCCACACCCTCGCCACCAAGGCCAAAACCCTCCTCGACGAGCTCACCGGAGCCAGCTAGCTCGAACTGCTGTGGTCTGTAGTCGTCTGTCGTGGTCTGAAGTTGTCTGTCGTCGTCTGAAGTTGTCTGTCCTTGTGTGAAGTTGTCTGTCGTGGTCTATTGCGGCTATCTATCTCTCTCCCCACTTCAGCTTCTGCCGCAGCACGTCGAAGAACCCATCCGTGCGCAACCGTACCAGCTGTACCGTGTATTCCGAGCGCCGGCACATCAGGTTGTCGCCCACCTGCACCTCGATCGCCTCCTGCCCATCCACGGTCATAAATGTCTGATCCGGCACGCCCACCACGCTCAGGTTGATCTCGGCATCGCCATGCACCACCATCGGCCGCAGCGTCAGCAGGTGCGGGCAGATCGGCGTCACGATCATCGCATTCACATCCGGTGCCATGATCGGTCCATTCGCCGCCAAGTTGTACGCTGTCGATCCCGTCGGCGTAGACACGATCACTCCATCCGCGCGAAAGGACATCGCCAGCTGCTCGCCTAGCAGCACGCGAAAGTCGCCCATGCGGGCTATTGCGCCCTTCGAGACCACAATGTCGTTCAGCGCGTCGTAGCACCGGAACAACTGTCCATCGCGAACGATGTCCACATGCAGCATCGCGCGTGCCTCGACGTGACACGACCCGCAGGCCCACCCCTCAAGATTCTTGAACAACTCCGACAGCCGTACCTCAGTCAAAAATCCCAGCGAGCCCAGATTCACGCTCAGGATCGGCACCTTGTTCTTGGCAAAGACGCGCGCCGCCGCCAGCAGCGTTCCGTCGCCCCCCAGCACAATCGCCAGCTCCGGATGCTCCGCCGCCATATCGTGCCGCTCCACGATGCGCGCACCCTCCACATAGCTCGCGCTCACCGGATCGAGAATCGGCTCCATCCCCCGCGACCGTATCCAAACCAGCAGCTCACCCAGGATCGGCGCCAGATCCGGCTTCTGCGGCTTCGAAATTACGGCAATCGTGCGCATCGGTCTCTCAGTGTAAATGGAGACGCGAGCAGGCAAGTCAGCAAGCCAAAACGGTGCCCCACATCTCGCTCCTGAGATGTGGGTTCCCGTTCGTCGCGCGCCCTAACCCCGTGTCATCCCGACCGGGGCGGCAAAGCCGCCCTCCAGTACATCGTCATCCCGACCGGAGCCATCGCTCGAAGAGCGATCGGCGCAGTGGAGGGATCTGCGTTTTATCGGCATCACCACAAAAGCCAGGCCGTGCAGCGTCATTCCCCGCTTAACCGCGCATGCAGCAGAAACTCCCGATTCCCCTCCGCGCCCAGCAGCGGAGAATCCATCACCTCGATCTCCTCACCGCCCAGCTCCGCCACCGCCGCGCGCACCCGCTCTACCGCCAGCCGGTGCGCCTCCGCATCGCGCACGATCCCGCCCTTACCCACATGCTCGCGCCCCGCTTCGAACTGCGGCTTCACCAGCACCACCATCTCGATCAGCAGCGGCATCGCGCGCACCACCGCCGGCAGCACCAGCGTCGCCGAGATGAACGACACATCCATGGCCAGAAACGTAACCGGCAATGCGACTTGTTGCGATTCCAGATGCCGGGCGTTGGTCCGCTCCAGCAGTGTCACCCGCGCATCCACGCGCAGCTTGTGCGCAATCTGCCCATAGCCCGTATCGATGGCCACAACCGAGGCCGCGCCGTGCTGCAACATGCAATCGGTAAATCCGCCGGTCGACGCGCCGACATCCGCGCAGATGCGACCGCTCAGATCAATGTCCCACTTCGTCAGCGCCGCCTCCAGCTTCAGCCCGCCGCGGCTCACATAGCGCAGGTCATCGCCCAGCAGCCGCACCGTCGCGCCTTCGGCAACCGCTGCTCCGGGCTTCTCCACCTTCTGCTCGTTCACCAGCACGCGCCCGGCCAGGATCAGCGCTTGCGCCCGCTCGCGCGACCCTGCCAGGCCGCGCTCCAGCAGAAATTTGTCAAGCCTTAACTTCATCCTCGATCCATCCCGTCCCACGAAGAAGACACGACGCCTCTTCCCGGTGACAGCCCTCTGTCGCGTTGCGTATGATGACCGGGCGCCCTGTGAATGCTTGACCCCTTGCCCAATTCGAAGTCCAATCCGAACCCCTCTGGCTACCGTACATCCAACAGCGAAACCGCAACCGGATCAGAAGATACGGCACTCCTGTCGCGGGTCGGCCAGGGGGACGAAAGCGCAATGGAAACGGTCTTCCGGCGTTACAGCGGACCTGTCTATTCGGTAGCGCTCCGGATCTTGCATGACAGCGGTCAGGCAGAAGACGTGATGCAGGAGATCTTCCTCCAGCTCTGGCGCAAACCCGCCGCCTTTGTTCAGGGACGCGGTGCGCTGGGTGCCTGGCTGGTGGTGGTCACGCGCAACCGGGCCATCGATCTGCTGCGCCGGCGCAAGCTCACAGACTCGGTCGACGACGTGGTGCTGGCCTCGCCCATCAACGTCGCCGACGACGCGGAGCGCAGCGCCATGATGGAGAAGGTGCGCGGCGTGCTCGCCAACCTTCCTCCGGAGCAGCGCAAGAGCCTCGAGCTCGCCTATTTTGAAGGATTGACGCATACCGAGATCGCCAGCCGCACCGGCGATCCATTGGGAACAGTGAAAACGAGAATTCGTCAGGCATTGATCACTTTGCGAAAGGCATTCCAGGCATGAACGAGCCCGGCTCCAGCCCGGCACCCATCTCGCAAGAGGACCTCGCGCTCTACGCGATGCGGTCGCTTCCTGCCGATGAGATGGCCGCCGTAGCCGCCGCACTGCGGAACAATCCGCAGGCGCAGCAGGAGCTCGCTCGCATTCAGGATGACCTCGCATTGCTCGCCCTCTCCGTCGACCAGCAGCCCGCGCCCGCCGGATCCTTCGAGCGCCTCCAGCAACGCATGCGCGAAGGCGGCCCCGCCGCGAAAGACTTCGCAACCCCTGCAGCCCGTACGACTCCAATGGACATGATCGGAACGCTCCCCGAAGTCACCCCCATTTCAACCCCTCGCAGCAAATGGGCCGTCATCACCCCCTGGGTCATCGCCGCCTGCCTCGCCATCGCGTGCAGCATCCTCGGCTATCGCACCGCCTCGCTCAACGACGCGCTCGACGGAGAATCCGCCCTGGTCTCGAACCTCGCCGCGAAGGCCTCGCGCGCCCAGCAGGTGCTCGAAGTCCTGAACGCGCCCAATGCGCAGCGTGTCACCCTCGCTGCAACCAAGACGCCGCCCGCACCCACCGCCCATGCCGTTTACCTCGCGGAGCGTGGCGCGCTGATGATGGAAGCCAACAATCTCAAGCCCGTGCCCGCAGGCAAAACCTATGAGCTCTGGGTGATTCCG
>DASXGY010000380.1:0-8918 GCA_036488835.1 Acidobacteriaceae bacterium | reverse complement strand
TGACCACATATCTCATAGCAATCCTTCCGTCTGTTGCCATCCGCTCATCACGTTCAGATTCTGTACCGCCTGCCCGGCGGCGCCCTTCAACAGGTTGTCGAGACAACTGATGACAATCGCTCGTCGACCATCCGGAGCGAGTTGGAAGCCAAGATCGCAAAAGTTCGTACGCGCGACGTGCTGGATCTGCGGCAACTCCCCGGCCGCGTGCACACGCACCATGGGACTCTCTGCGTAAAAATCGCGGAGACATGCTTCGACTTCTTCCGCGGTGTGCCGCTCACGAAACGTCACGTAGACGGTGGCGAGAATGCCACGGGGAATCGGCAGCAGATGCGGGGTAAAGGTGATGTCGTCCGCCGTGATTTCAAGCTGCTCCAGCAGCTCCCCGGTGTGGCGATGGGCGAAAAGCGCGTAAGCGGAAAGGTTGTCCGCCGCATACATAAAGTGCGTCTTCGCGGTCGGCTCCTTGCCTGCGCCGGAGACGCCGGACTTGGCGTCGCAGACGATGCCGCGATCGAGACCAACCCAGCCGGCTGCCACCAGCGGCTTGAGCGCGAGGATGATGGTCGTCGCATAGCAGCCGGGATTCGCCACCAGCCGCGCCTTGGCGATCGCGTCGCGGTGCAGCTCCGGTAAGCCGTAGACGGCTTCCGATTGCGTCTTCGCAGCGACGGGCGAGCCCTCATCGGAAAACTTGTAGATGGCGCGATTCCAAGGATCTTCGAGGCGCCACGCACCGCTCAGGTCAACAATGCGTAAACCGCTTTGCTGTCCCCGTTCCAGCGCCTCGGGAACAAGTTTGCGCGACTGCTCATGCGGCGTAGCAAGAAAGAGCACCTTGACGCCGCGTGCAGCGAGCAGGTCCCAGGAGAATGGCTCGACGCAGAGCTGATCGGGCGACAGACCAGCAAGCTGCGGATGAATTGCCGTCAGCGATTCGCGTGTCGAGCCTTCCCGGCCCAAAAAGAGAGGGCGGGTGCCCGCGAGCCGCGGATGGCGCAGCAGCAGGCGCGCCAGCTCGGCGCCAGCGTAGCCGGTCACACCCATTACCGCGATTTGTGTTTGTCCCTGTTTCATTAACCGATGAGTCCTTCGAGCCGCGCCTTCAATGTTGTTGCGCTTTTCGTATCAGGGCAGATGACCAGCACCGTGTTGTCGCCCGCAATGGTGCCGATCACCTCCGGCCATTCCTCGTCATCGATACCGGCGGCAACTGGCTGCGCGCTACCTTGCGTCGTCATTACGACGAGCTGGTTCATCGCCTGGCGCACACGCAGTCCAAAGTTTCGTAGCATGTCGGCAATGTCCGGCAGGTCTTCGTCGTGATTCGCGGCAGGATTGCTCGGAATCTGGTAACCGCCCGGTCCTTTGAAGAGCCGCAGCGCATGCAGATCGCGCGACAGCGTGGCCTGGGTCACCTCGTGGCCGCGCTTCACCAGCAGACGGCGCAGTTCGTCCTGATTGCTCACGACGCGCGTGGTCACCAGTTGCCGAATCGCATTGTGCCGTTCCACTTTCATCGTCCGCTCAAAGCTCCAAAGCAAAAGGCCGCCCCGGGAAACTGCCGCCGGGCGGCCACTGCATAAATATGCATCTACATGTATAAATATGCAGAGCATATTTGTCAAGTGCTTTCCAGATGAGCCCGAAGATGGTGGTACCCTCGGGTTCAAATGAACTCCAGGCAGGCAAAGGATTTCTTTGTCCAGCAGGTTGCCGAACAGGCCGCCCTGGAAGGACTGCCGCTGTCGGACATCGAGAAGAGGATGATGTATTTCACCGAGAGCGATTCATCCTCCTGTGAAGACCCTCGCGCGCTGAATAACGAATTCGAGATGCAATGCGACACCGGTGAGTACGAGGCCAAGATGTCGGGACTTCTGCGACGCGCGTATGGACGGTTGCGGGGTTCCCAGGCTGAAGACTCGTGGGGCGAAGCAGTTTCCGAGCTGCGCAAAGGCGATCATTACCTCCTCGTTTTGTTAGACGAAAGGCCGCATGCATCCGCTCTTTTTAAAGCGGCATGGAGCGGTTTGCTTGCGATGGCAGGCATACAAAGAAGAAGTTCCTAATTTCGATCCTGACCCGCGCGTTTGATCGACCGCGCTGCCGCACGTATCATTCGATTCGGTCAACTGAGTCGTTCTGAGAGGAGCTCTGGAAGCACATGCGAGTTGGAATACTGACAGGCGGCGGTGACTGCCCGGGATTGAACGCGGTGATCCGCGCCTTGGTACGCAAAGGAATTTTTCACTATAAGGATGAATTCGTCGGCTTCCTCGAGGGCTGGCGCGGCGTGGTTGAGAACCAGACGCGGCCGCTTAATGCCGAGAGTGTCTCCGGCATCCTGCACCTGGGCGGCACCATCCTGCGCACCTCGCGCACCAACCCGCGCAAGATGGAGGGCGGCATCGACAAGTGCCTCGCGACCATCAAGGCCAATAGCCTCGACGCTCTCATCACCATCGGGGGCGATGACACGCAGGGCGTGGCGAACGCGCTAGTTGAAAAGGGTGTGAAGATCGTCGGCGTACCCAAGACCATCGACAACGATCTGAGCGGCACGGATGCCTGCTTCGGCTTCGATACGGCAGTTGGCATCGCGACTGAGGCGATCGATCGCCTGCACTCCACTGCCGAGGCGCACAACCGGGTCATCGTCTGCGAGGTGATGGGACGCGATGCCGGCTGGATCGCGATCACCAGCGGCATCGCGGGCGGAGCGGATGCCATTGGCGTGCCGGAGAAGCCTATGGATATCGACAAAATTTGCAAGGTCATCAAATACCGTCACGATCACGGAAAGAAGTTTTCGATAGTCGTGGTAGCCGAGGGCGCCAAGCTGCCGGACGGCGGTCAGGCGACGCAGGGCAGCAAAGTGGATGCCTTCGGGCACGCGCGTCTCAGCGGCGTCGGACAGGCGGTAGCGGAGCTGATCGAGCAGAAGACCGGCTACGAGACCCGCAGCGTGAACCTGGGCCACACCCAGCGCGGCGGCACACCGTCTGCGTACGACCGCATGCTGGCCACGCGCTATGGCACGGCTGCGATCGATCTGGTGCACCAGAGCAGCTTCGGACGTCTGGTTGTGCTGCGCGGGACGGAGATCACCAGCATCCCGCTCAAGGACGCGATTGCGAAGACGCGCACCATCGGCGACGACCTGATCGCGTTGGCGGACGGCCTGCAGCCCGAGGTATAGCAGGAAGGGAAGCGAGGACGCCGGGGCCGATGGCTCCGGTGTTTTGCTTGCAGTTACGCACGGATGTTCGTGGATTCGATCGCCGACTGGTTGAGCTCAAGGATGCGATCGATCTTCATCTGCCAGGTGAAGTTCTCCTGGACGCACATTTGTTCCGGCTTAGAAGCGAATGGGCGTGACTGCAACGGAAGTATTATTGGAGCGAATCCGCGAAAGACGGGTCAGCACCCGTGTTTGCACTTCGCCAGGATGGCGGCCTGCAGGCGCTCTCTGAGGGCGCTGGGCAGCTCGTAGAGTTCGTGCTGACGATAAATCTCGATCGTCTTGCGGGTGGTGTTCAAGGTGATGACGCAGTGCTCGCACTCGCGCAGGTGCAACTCGAGATCCGCGCGCAGCGTAGGCGTCACGGAGTCGTCGATCAAATCGTCGAGTTCGGCCAGAAATTCCGAGCAGGTCACTGAACACCATCCTCATTCTTCTTGCGGAAGTAGCGGCTCAGCCGCTCCCGCAACTGCAGCCGCGCTCGCAACAGCCGCGACTTGACCGCCGGCACACTCAGCCCCAGCGCACTGGCCGTCTCTTCGGTCGAGAGACCTTCTACGTCCCGCAGCACGAAAACCACGCGAAACCCGGGCGGCAGACCGTTGATGGTCTTGCGCAAGATGTCTGCCAGTTCCGCCTGGTTGTACTCCTGCTCCGGATTCGGCCGCCACTCGGCCAGATCCCGCGGCACCGATCCTTCCTCGGTCTGTACGTCCTCGTCAATGGAAACCATCTTGCCGGTGCGACGCTTGCGCAGCCGCATCAGCGCTTCGTTTACCGCAATACGTACTAACCACGTATAGAACTTGGAGTTGCCCTGGAATTGATCGAGCTTCTCGTACGCCTTCAGGAAGGCGTCCTGCACGACGTCCTGAGCATCCTCGCGGTTCTGCGTGATGTGCTGCGCAATGCGAAAGACCTGCCGGTCGTACTGCTTCACCAGCGTCTCGAAGGCGTGTACATCCCCGCCCCGGGCACGCTCGACGAGCGCTACATCCGGATGCACCTCCTCGGGTGCGTTCACTGGTTCGATGGTCGGGCTCTCAGAAGGTTTCAGAGGAATCGCACCTTTCAGGGATGGCAGCTGGCAAGATGCAGCGGCTCTTCCCAATTTTAGCAAGAGTGACCCTTCCACCGGACTCCGATGGCGGTCGGCGGCAGGGAAGTGACTCACATCATCAGTCGAATCAGTTCACGGTAAGTTGAACGGTAACTGGCGGAGGTGCCGGTGCAGTGGTATCGCTCACTGCCGAAACTGTGACCGAGTAGCTTCCTGCCTGTGTGCCGGGAGTGCCAGTCGGGGGAGGCGTGCCCGGAGGGCTGGTCGGGGGGAGGGTGCCTGGAGTACCGGTTGACGGACTTAGACTGGCGGTGCCACCGCAGCTCGAGAGCGACAGCATCGATCCCGAGACCACGAGGATCATCATTGCTGCCGCCAGCCATCGCGAGCGGAGACGCCCAGGCAGCAGGAGCAGCAAAACGCCACCCCACAGCACGATGCCGGTCTTGCCCAAAGTTCGATAGCCGGCGACTCTGTTGCTTGCCGCCGTAGCCGCAGTCGTCGAGACGATGAGCTGCGTGCTGGCATCTGAGCCCTGCACCAGCAAGGTGCTGGTACCGAATCCACAGGTGGGTGGATTCGCGTCCGTTCCCGAGCCAAGGTAGGTTACCTGACACGAGAGACTCACCGACCCTGCAAATCCATAAAGCGCTTTGACAGTAACGGCGACCGAGTTGTTCGCTGTCGCCCCGGCTTTCAACGTCAACGTCGTTGGCGCGGCCACAAGCTGATAGATGGGCGGGTCGACGACCTGGGTGAGGGACGCAGATGCGGGGTTGAGAAGGGTGTCGCCGGGAAAGGCAGCCGTGACGACGGTCGAACCAATCGGCAGGGCTGTCGCCTCATAGGTGGCAGACGCCTTGAAGGGTCCCTTGGAACCGCCGCCAGCAAACGTGATCGGAAAGGAGACGTTTCCGCCGGGAAGCCCTGCGAAGGTAATGGTGCTGGGACTGGGAAGCACGGTGAGATCCGCGGGTGCGCTGAGTGTGGCAGTGAACGTGACTGTCTGTCCGATGCCGCTCGGATTTGCACTGCTGGTCAGGCTCATCGCCGGTGTTCCGATATTCAGGAGCAAGACCATTGAGTCTGCCGGATTGCCATTGGTAAAGAGCAAGTCCGGCTGACCGTCCTGATTGAAATCGGCCGCCGCCATCGCGACGAATCCCTGTCCCGCGATCAGGTTCGTCTCCGCACTAAATTTGCGGTTGGGAAGACTATGGACAACAGCGATGGCCGTCCCGGCGTAATCGACCGTGAGACCGCCGGTTTCGTTCGTACTCAGAATGAAATCGGATAGACCATCGCCGTTCAGGTCTGCGGTAGAAAAATTCCAATACACCCGGTCAAGCACGGCAGCTATCACTGGCTGAGAAAAGGTGCCGTCACCCTTTCCGTAATAGACATACATCGGGGCAGGCCCGTCGTATCCCTCCCCAGCGATGGTGCTGTAGGCGACGACAACGGCAAAATCGGTCTTTCCGTCGTGATCGAAGTCTCCAGCGACAGGCATAGAGATGTAAGAAATAGTTCGACTCTCGAATGGCGGTATAAGTAGCGTTTGTGCCTCCACCTCAAAGGTTCCATCGCCATGTCCCAAAAGGACCTGGATCGCCTGGGTTGTGGGCACGATGAGGTCGGCTTTGCCGTCGCCGTTGAAGTCCGCAGCTGCTGGATCGCCACGATTCACGCCCGGGAATACGGTGGTGACCGGCTCCAGTGTGCCATCGCCTTTCGACAGCAACACGTTCACATCAGTAGTTTGACTGCCCGCGTCTATCGTGACGTTGACGAAATCGTCGCGGCCGTCGCCATTCATGTCGGCAATGACAGTGTGTTGATATGGGTAAATTTCTAAGAAGTTCGCGTTTGTAACAGAAACGGGATTTTGAAACGTACCATCTCCGCGCCCCAGAAATAGCTGACCAACAAAACTTCCGTCAGCTGCCGACTGTCCAAACGTGATGATGTCCTTATGCTTGTCGCCATTGAAGTCTCCGTTGAACATTCCCGCAATCCCCACTGACGACGTAGCCTGAACTGTGACTGGCGGCGCAAATGTGCCGTTGCCCTTGCCTAGTCTCAGTTGAAGACCGGCCGTACCGGCGGTGAAGATGTCTGGGACCCCGTCTTCATTGAAGTCAGCGACGACGCTGTAATTAGTCGTCTCACCGAAACGAAGGATGGGCGGCGCGTCGAAGGTGCCATCGGCTCCGCCGTAGGTGATGTAGATGCCGTTGACTCCGGGCATCGCGAGATCCACATTGCCGTCAAGATCGTAATCGGCAATGAGGCTGGGATCTCCCTGGTCCGCGTCAAAGCCTTCCGGGTTGTAAAAGGCATAGTGCACCGGCGCGGTAAAGTGCACGCCCGGCCTCCCGAAGAAGATCACCAGTCCGTCACTGGAAAGCGCCAGGATGTCGAGATAACCGTCGCCGTCGAGATCGCGCGCCGCGAATGGCTGGATGAAATCCGCATTCGAATAGCCCTTGGAGAAAACAGGTGTTTTGTCGAAGGTTCCGTCGGGATTGCCATGGTGGATCTCGAGGTAATTTTCGTTATTTTTATAATTATCGAGAGTGCAGAACAGATCGAGATGGCCGTCTTTGTCGAAGTCCGCCAAATGACACGAGTTCCAGGGACCCGGAGTGCTGGCCCCGGTAAATGTGCCGTCCCCTACGCCGAACATGATCAACGTTTCATCGGAGAAGACGATATCCGGGTGGCCGTCTCCGTTGATATCCGCCACTGTTGCGCTTCGCCAGGCTTCGTTCTGGAAGGGTAATTGATACGCGACGAGGCGTTGAAACTGCCCCGTACCATCTCCGAACCATGTGTAGAGCATCCCCGCGGAATTATCTTGAAAAACGATGTCCAGATGCCCATCGCTGTTGATGTCAGCGAAGGCTACATAGAGCAAAACACTCGTGCCGGGCGATACGCTACCGGGAATCTGCACCGTGTTGGTTAAATGCAGCGTTCCGTCCCCATTCCCGCTGAAAACGGCAACCGTCGATTTCGTTGCCGAGTACACCGGCGTAAAGCAGACAGCGTCCGCAAAGCCGTCTCCATTCAGGTCGGCAGCGCGACAGCCGATGTTCGTCGCACCCAGCGCGGTTGTTTGTGGAGCCGCATAGCTGCCATCCGCCTTCGCCAGGATGACTTCCAGCCCCGCTGCGTCGTTGTAATAGAAATCCGGACGGCCATCTCCGTTGAAGTCGGCAGTGCCCACTTCTAGCGGATTGGACGGAATCGGGATGTGGCGCGGGTTGTGAAATGTCTCGGAGCTGCAGGGGGAAATAAGCCCGAGGCTCAATAGCAAAAAGCCCCAGAAGTTGCGCAATATCTTGTCCTTAGCCCGCCGCCTTCATCACCGTCGGAACGCGAGCAGCATATAGGAAACGGCAACCAGATTCCGCAGAAAAGTCACTGCCCGGGTGTTCAGAACGCGACTGCCATTCATAGAGTCCGCTCCAGGCGGTATTTATATGCAGAAATTCAAAATGGGACTGTTCCCCAAATGCGTTCACAAACCGGGATCATGTGCGGGGCGCCTTCTGCGCCAGAGCGGATTTGTACGTTACCGCCTCAGCTACTCCCACGAACGTTTCATGGCAAATCAATTAACAGTCCGCTTACTCTTGAAGGCAGAGAGCATTGCGGATCGAGGTTGCTGAATTGTCATTCCCGCGTTCCATTTTGAGTGCCGGCTGCTGCCTGGCCTTGCTACTGCCTTTGTTGAGCGTCACTGCCAAGGGCGCGCAGGAGACCGCCCCGCAAAAGAAGCACCCGGCTACGCACCACGCGGCCCAAAGTCATGCTAGTCCGAGTTCCTCGCACGGCCGGAAGGCGGCTGGGCGAGCACGCCGACGGGTTCCCACGCATGTTCGCCATGCCCGCACACGCCGCTCCCCGCGCACCGCGAAGAGCATCGCCCGCAGCCGCAGATTGCAGCGCGCCTTTGTCGCTTCCTCGCAACTGCGCCCCATGGCCCAGCAACTGGCACAGAACCGCACCCCTGCCGCCTATTCCGGGGTTACGCATTACGCGGAGACCCATAAGGGTGACGCGGCGGCCGCCGCCTATCTCTCACTCGGCCATGCCTATCTGCTGGATCGGCGCTTCCCGGATGCCATCACCGCGCTGTCGCATGCAGACGCTTCGGGCGACGCTCTGGACGACTATGCCGCGTACCTGACCGCGCAGGCGGATATGCAGTCGAATCAGCTCCCCCAGGCCGAAACGGTCCTGAACGGTTTTGCCGCGAAATATCCGGACAGCGTCTTTGTCTCGCAGATGCCGGTCCTGCTTGCGAACTTGTCGCTTGCGCAAGGCGATCCGCAGACTGCGCTGCACGTTCTGAGCGAGCATGCAGCGGAGCCGGCAGCCAACAAGCCGGATTACATCCTGGCGCTGGCGCGCGCTCAGCAGATCGCGGGGGACACGGGAGCCGCCGCCAAGAGTTTCCGGCGAGTCTATCTCGGCTATCCGCTGAGCCCGGAGGCCGCTCAGGCCAAAACGCAACTGCAAGCTATGGGTGCGGACGCAGCTCTCACCGTGAGCGAGCGCGAGCACCACGCGAATGCGCTCTACGCGGCTGGCCGCTACAACGAG
>DASXGY010000132.1:0-2124 GCA_036488835.1 Acidobacteriaceae bacterium | reverse complement strand
CTGGCATCTCAACGAGTTGAAGGACATGCCCGCGGATGCGCGTCTGGCTGCGCGGCGCTCGAAGTTCCGCAACATTGCGCAGTTCTACACCACCTAAGACTTACTTGGTCACCACGCCGCCAACTCTGTTCCCGCATCCACCAAGGCCATCGCGTCTGCGCTCTTTCTCCATCTTTGTGGTGGCGCTGATGTATGCCTTCGTCGCGGACGCGATCGCGCACCGCGCGGCGAATGGACTGAGCTCCGGCGACTGGGTGCCGCTCATCGATCGGCTGATGATGCTGTTCCTCCTGCTGGTGGGCTTCAGCGCGCTGGGGATGGCCTTTTCCCGCCAACGTGAGCCGCGGAAGGCGATGGGGCTGGTTTCGCGCCCGGGCCTGCTGCATGAGTTCGGCACCGGCTCCGCCGTCGGTTGGGGGCTGTTGCTGCTGACCATTGTGCCTTCAGTCTTTATCGGCGGCCTGGGGGTGACGTTGTGGAGCGCCTCGCACCAGTGGTTCCTGCTCATTCTCGATCTGCTGGTGCTGGCGATCGCTGCACTGTGCGAGGAGCTGATCTTTCGCGGCTACCCGTTCCAGCGGCTGACAGACGCGATCGGAACAACGTTGGGCTCGGTGCTGATCTCGATCTGCTTCGTGGTGGTGCACTACCAGCCGGAGATGCCGCATGCGGCAGTCTTCGCGCTGTTCCTGTTGAGCCTGATTCTGTGCATCGCTTATCTACGCACCCGCGCCTTGTGGCTGCCGTGGGGCTTGCACTTTGCCTGGAACGCGGCCATGGGACCGCTTTTCGGCCTGCCGCTCAGCGGCTACAGCGGGTTTGCCAATGGCTTTTCGCCCGTCGTGCAAAGCTCGCCGCCGGGTCCGGAGTGGCTGACGGGCGCCGATTATGGACCGGAGGGCAGCGTCATCGCTGTACTGGTGTTGTGCTTCGGCCTCTGGCTGATCATGCGGGTGACGCGGGAGTATGCGAGCCGCTATGGCTATCCGGAGATCATCCCGGGCGGCATCCCGGTGGACATCGACGCGGCAGCCCGGCGCCAGCATGAGACGGCCATGGGACCGAGCGAGCCGGCAGCGCCGAAGCTGGTCCAGATCGTCGATTTGCCCCCGGCCGCGGCACCGCCGGAGCGGCCGCAGGCGCAGATGCCGCCCCGGGACGAATAGGTAGCGCCCCTGTCCAGCAACTAGTTTCCAGTGCGCACACATACCCTCGTCACTCTCCCCTTGTCAGGGGTATCCGTAGAGGCGCATCATGCCCGCATAGAGGGTTCGCCATGGACAATCGGCACAGTTTGCGGAAGGCTGGTCAGCCAGTCGCGCTGACCGTTTTCGCCATGGCGTCTGCACTGCTCGCTCCGCTGGCTTTGGCGCAGAACACCCAGGTCTTCATCGTGCAGACCGAACATCAGCAGAACATTCCTCCCTTCAAGGCAACCAACGTGAAATTCGATCAGCGGAAGCTGACGCCGCGGGGACGTCGCGAGCTGATCGAGGCCTTTATGGCGGAGCAGGGATTTGCCCGGCGTCCCTTGCCGCTGGATACCCACGGTCTGGTGCTGCACGCGAACGGTGCGCTAAAGCCGGATGGGATGGATTACGAAGAGGAATTGCAGAAGCACGGCATCAGCTCGAAGGCGGGCGACCGGCTGGTGATCTCCGATATCAAGATCGACTCCGACAAAGTTGTGCTCGAGTTCAACGGCGGCCCGGACCACAAGCACAAATACCTGCGCCACATTCAAATCGGCGCGGGGATGGGCACCTCGCCCGTGGTGCAGGACAACGGCCAGGACCCGGTGGGCTCACGGCTCACGCTGGTTTTCGATAAATACGTGCCGGACATCTCGCCCGATCAGTTTCGCGGGCTGATCGAGCCGGTCATGGACTTCAACGTAAAGACGCCGCTAGAAGCCTATGTGGACACATTGCCACCCAAGTTGAAGGAAGCCATCCTGAACCATCACGTGCTGGTGGGCATGGATCGCAAGATGGTGATCTACGCACTGGGGCAGCCGCACGATAAGGTGCGGGAGCAGGACAACGGGGTTCCATTTGAAGAATGGATTTATGGCGAGGCGCCGCAGACGACGCAGTTTGTCCGCTTTGAAGGCATTCGCGTGGT
>DASXGY010000271.1:0-6497 GCA_036488835.1 Acidobacteriaceae bacterium | reverse complement strand
AATCTCACCGGCGCGCTGGCCGATGAGGTGGCTGCGCTGATCGATGCTGGTGAGGGGAACGCGCAGCCAGTCGTTGTAGTTCAGGTTGCCGCAGCCAACGACAGCGATGTCCTCCGGGACGCGCAGGCCAGCATCGAGGATGACGTTCATGGCGCCAATCGCCATCGGGTCATTGTGGCAGAAGACGGCATCCGGCCGCGGGGTTGCCTGCAGCAGTTGCCTCATGGCCTCGGAGCCTTGGCGCGCGCTGTCCGTGTCCACGTAGCCGCGGCTGAGGATGTAGTTCTCGCGCACCGGCAGCTTGTGCGCCCGCAGGGCTTCGATATAACCCTCTTTGCGGCGCATCCCGGTGCTGTTTTCGCGTCCACTTATGTGCGCGATGTTGCGGCGGCCCATCTCGATCAAGTGGGTAGTGGCGATGCGTCCCGCGGCTACATCGTCGATGCCAACGAAATCCGCTTCCAGGTCGTCGAAGGCGCGATCGATCAGCACAAACGGTTGCGACTGGCTGCGCATGCGGCGGAAGAGCTCGGTATCTGTTCCGGAGGAGGCGATGACGAGTGCGTCCAGGCGGCGGGCCAGCAGATGGCGAATCTCGCGTGTTTCGAGCGCGGGGTCCTCTTCCGATGAGGAGACGATCAGCGAATAGCCCTTGTCCACGATGGCTTTCGAGAGCGCCTTTGCAACCTCCGCGAAAAACGGGTGGATCAGTCCGGGGACGATCAGGCCGATCAGATAGCTGCGGCCGGTGACCAGACTGCGGGCCAGAATGTTGGGCTCATAGTCCAGTTCCTTCACGCGCTGAAGCACCCGTTTGCGGGTTTCTTCGCCGATATCCGGATGGTCGCGCAGGACCTTCGATACCGTGACAACCGAGAGACCGAGGTCTCTGGCGATGTCTTTCATGCGGATCGTCATACGCTGGACTATATCGTGTCGGCGATGGGGAGTTGTCTCGTGCAAGCGCACGCCGGTAATGCGCACCGTGATTGCACGATTCGCCTCTGCTGAACCGTTTACTGTATCGAAAAATAGGCTTAAGCTGGGAAATCGCAAGCGAGCACTCGAAAAGAGAGGGCGCAGGAAGTTGGCAGAGACGTCAGTCGGCAGATTTTCGATCGGAGTGGGGGACCGCTTTGCGCATCAGGCGAGTGCCCAGCTGCGGGCGTGCGTTCAGGCTGCCGAAGCCGGAGTGGTGGTGGTGCCGGTGTGGAACAAGTCCAACCGCGAGCACACCATTATTGGCTCCGAACCCGCGCAAACGCGGGCGGCTGCGAACGCCGCGGTGCAGGCGCTCGAATGGCGGCAGCCGTACTTCTGCGATGCTGACCACATCAACCTGAATACGGTGGGACGCTACCTCGACCCTTGCGACTTTTTCACCATCGACGTTGCAGACCAGATCGGAGTGGCTGCCGCGCAGCGGGAAAAGGAAGCCTTCGTCCGTCGTCATTCCGGGCTCGCCGGCTCCATCGATTTGCACCGCGTTGCGGAGCCATTGCGGGTGACGCGTGAGGATCTCGAGCGCGTGGGGCGAAAGTACCTGGCAGCTGCTTTGCGCGCCGGCGAGACCTATCGCTACATCGAGCAGGCAAAAGGGCGGGGGACGTTTCTGACTGAGGTCTCAATGGACGAGACCGATGCTCCGCAGACCCCTGCGGAGCTGCTGCTGATCCTCGCTGCCTTGGCAGATGCCGGCGTACCGCTGGCGACGATTGCGCCGAAGTTTACCGGGCGTTTCAACAAGGGTGTGGATTATGTTGGCGACGTTTCCGTCTTCGCCCGGGAACTGGAAGAGGATATGGCGGTGGTGCGCTACGCCGCCGGCGCATTCGGATTACCCGCGGAGCTGAAGCTGAGTCTGCACTCGGGCAGCGATAAGTTTTCCATCTATGGCGCGGTGCACAGCGCGATGACGAAGATGGGCGCGGGCCTGCACCTGAAGACCGCAGGCACTACCTGGCTGGAAGAGGTGATTGGGCTGGCGGAGGTGGGCGGCGAGGCTCTGGCGCTGGTGAAGGAGATTTACACCGAGGCGTATGCGCATCGCGACGAGTTGTGCGCGCCGTATGCCGCGGTGATCGATATCGACGCGGGGCGGCTGCCGCGTCCGGAGGATGCGCAGCGATGGACGGCAGAGCAGTGGATGGAAGCGCTGCGGCATGATCCGCATTCCGCTGCGTACAACAGCAGCCTGCGGCAGCTTATCCATGTCGCGTTCAAGATCGCGGCGAAGATGGGACCGCGGTATATCGCCATGCTGGAGCAGCATGAGGACGTGGTGGCGGAGAACGTCGCGCGCAATCTTTTCGATCGTCACATCCGGCCAGTGTTTCTTGGCAGCGGAGCGACGCATGTAGCCGCCTCTGGGACACGCACGCCGGAAGCCGTGAGGCACTAGACGACATGCTGGCGTCGAAGATCACGGCCGAGAGTGAAGGCAGCGGGCAGCCGCTGGTGGCGCCGGGACAACTGCTGCCGTTCGGCCTGGTCACGTCGCTGTTCTTCATGTGGGGTGTGCCCAACAATCTGAACGATGTGCTGATCCGCCAGTTCATGAAGAGCTTTGCGCTGAACCGCGTGCAGGCGGGGCTGGTGCAATCGGCGTTCTATCTCGGCTACTTCTTTCTCGCCATCCCGGCGGCGTTGATTATGCGGCGGCATGGGTACAAGGCGGGACTCGTCATTGGCCTGCTGCTCTTCGCCACCGGCGCGGCACTCTTCTGGCCGGCAGCCATCGTGGGCAGGTATGGTTTCTTCCTGGCAGCGCTGTTTGTGATCGCGTCGGGACTCTCCTTTCTGGAGACTGCCTCGAACCCTTTCATCACGCAGATGGGCACGCCCGCCACGGCGGCGCGGCGGCTCAATTTTTCGCAGGCATTCAACACGCTTGGGTCGATCACGGGAGTGCTGGCGGGCACGGTCTTCATCTTTTCGGGAGTGGAACTGAGCGCGAGCCAGGTTGCCGCGCGGCAAGCAGCAGGCACATATGGGGCCTATCTGCGGCACGAGACGATGCGGGTGGTGGCTCCTTACCTGGTGCTGGGCGCGATCGCATTTACGCTCGCCATGATTTTTCTGCGTGTCCGCTTTCCGGAGGTTGCTGTTGAGGCTGGCGCTGAAGAGGATGGCGGCCGCATCTCCGAGCTCTTTCGGCGGCCCCATTTCCTCTTCGCCGTCCTGGCGCAGTTCCTATACATCGGCGCGCAGGTGGGTACGTGGAGCTACTTCATTCAGTACGTGCAGGATTACACCCATCAGACGGAGAAGCATGCCGGCCTGCTGCTGACGGGGACGTTGGGCGCATTCGCCCTGGGCCGCTTCTCGGCGCCGCTGCTGATGAAGTACATCGCCGCGGCACGGTTGATGATGCTCTACGCCGTGGTCAACACGCTGCTGTTGATCTTCGCTGTCTTGCATCCCGGCTGGGCCGGCATGTGGGCGGTGTTCCTGACCAGCTTTTTCATGTCGATCATGTTCCCGACGATCTTCGCACTGGGATTGGAAGGCTTGGGGCCGCTGGTGAAGCTGGGCGGGTCGCTACTGGTGATGGCGATCGTTGGCGGAGCCCTGCTGACGCCGGTGATGGCATGGATTTCGCAGCGCGGGGGCGGACTTGCTTATGGATATACGGTGCCGCTGACGGGTTATGTCGTGATCGCCATCTTCAGTTGGTATCACGCACGGCGCGCTCGATTGCCGGCGAAGGCCATACACGGCAGCGCTTGAACTCCGGAATGGTTAGAACGCAAGTAAGAGGGGCAATGATGGACGCAAGGAATGCGAGGTACGGATGCGGTTTGCTTGCCGTGGCCTTGTTAGGGATCGGCAGCCTCGCGGCGCAAAACGTGCATTACGAGCCGACGCTCGAGTCGCTAAACCAGCATCCGCTTCCGCAGTGGTACGCGGACGCGAAGCTCGGCATCTTCGTGCACTGGGGGCTTTATTCCGTGCCGGGATGGGCGGAGGTCAACCGACCGAAGGTGGTTCCACACGAGGATGAGGCGAAGTGGAACGCGTATGCCGAGTGGTACTACAACACCATGCGCATCGCCGGCTCGCCCACGCAGGCCTACCACCGCGAGCACTACGGCGCGAATTTCAACTACTACGACTTCGCACCGATCTTCGACCGCGAGACAAAGAAGTGGGATCCGGCGGTGATGGCGGCAGCGTTCCGGGATGCAGGCGCACGCTACGTGGTGCTGACGAGCAAGCATCACGAAGGCTTCACCCTGTGGCCCAGCAAGGTGGTGAATCCGAATCAGCAGCATCTGCAGGCGCAGCGCGACATCGTTGGCGAGCTGACGGAGGCGGTGCGGCACGACGGCATGAAGATGGGACTCTACTACTCCGGCGGCTATGACTGGACTTTCAACCGTGGTCCGATCATCGGCGGCAACGATTGGCAGACGGTGAAGCCGGAGAGCATTGCGTACGGGCAATACGCCTTCGATCAGATCGAAGAGCTGATTGCGAAGTATCATCCCGCCGTGTTGTGGGACGACATCGACTGGCCAAAGACGGGCAAGCCGCTCGAGGTGATGGCCGACTACTACAACGCGCTTCCAGATGGCGTCGTCGATGACCGCTTTGGCGTGAAGCATTCCGATTTTCAATCGCCCGAGTACGAGAAGCGCAACCAGATCAGCAAAGTGAAGTGGGAGGAGTGCCGCGGGCTGGGCCGCTCCTTCGGTTATAACCGCGCCGAGGGCGAGAAGGAGACCATCGCTCCAGACGAGCTGATCTATCTGCTGGTGGACATCGTGAGCAAGAACGGCAACCTGCTGCTGGACGTTGGGCCGGAGGCGGATGGGACGATTCCGCCCATCCAGATGGACCGGCTGAAATCGCTGGGCGCATGGCTGCACCAGAACGGGGATGCGATCTACGGCACAGAGCCATGGTCGCGCGCCGAGGGCGAGACCGATCAGAACGTTCCTGTGCGCTTCACGCAGAAGGGCGGGCATCTGTACGCGACGCTGATGGGTTCGCCGAAATCCGGCGCCATCCTGCTGCGGAACGTGCGAGCAGCCAGCGGATCGCAGCTACAACTGTTGGGCGATGAGAAGCCGCTTGCGTGGACACAGAAGGGCGCGGACCTGGAGGTTCAGCTTCCGGCGACGCTGCCCGGCAAGTATGCCTACGTCCTGAGGATGGAACCTGCATCGTGAATCTATCGAATGGGCCAATGAAATTGCAGCGACAGCCACTGCCGATTGTGGTGATTGGCGCCGGCGGCATTGTGCAGAATGCGCATCTGCCCGCATACCGCAAAGGCGGCCTGCCGGTGGCGGCCATCATCGATCGGCACGGGGAGCGGGCGCAGGCGTTGGCGGCGGAATGGGGCATCCGCATCAGCGGGGCGACACTCCCCGCCGTTTTGGCGCAACTGCAAGGGCCGCTGATCTTTGACCTTGCCGTGCCTGCTGCAGCGGTGCTGCAGGTGCTGCCCGCGATTCCGCAGGGCGCCACGGTCCTGATCCAGAAACCGCTCGGAGGAACGCTGGAAGAGGCGGAGGCGATCGTCGCGCTGTGCCGCGAGAGAGGACTGCGGGCGGCGGTGAACTTCCAATTGCGCTGGGCGCCGAATATGGTTGCAGCGCGTGCCATTACCGATGCGGGCGCGCTGGGCACGCTGCACGACATCGAGGTGCAGGTAAGCACGCACACGCCATGGGAGTTGTGGAACTTTCTGAAGACGGCGCCGCGGCTGGAGATCGTCTATCACAGCATTCACTACGTGGACCTGGTGCGCTCCTGGCTGGGCAATCCGCAGCGGGTATACGCGCGGACGGTGCGCAATCCCCGGACACCGGAGCTGGCGGCCACCAAGAGCGTGATCGTGATGGATTATGGCGAGTGGACCCGCGTGTTCATTGCAACGAATCATGGAGTGGATGTGCCGTACCCTGAGCTGCAGCATAGTTATGTGCAGTGGGAAGGCACCGGCGGCGTGATGCGTGCTCAGATGGGCGTGAACCTCGACTACCCGAAGGGACGCGGCGATACGCTGGAGTTCTACCCGCGCGAGCCGCATGCGAGGTTCGTAGCCGGTGTGCAGCCCATAGCGGGGGAGTGGTTTCCGGATGCATTTCTGGGCTCGATGCTGTCAGTGCAGCGCTTCGCACTGGGCGAAGCCGATGCGATGCCGACAGGCGTGGAAGACGCGCTGGATACGATGCGCGTGGTGGAGGCGGCGTATCTCTCATCAGAGCACGGCGGCGAGCCGATGCCAGTTGCGCGAATGAAAGCAGCACAATGAAACAGATGGAGACACTGTGTTTGAACTGACAGGCAAGCTAGCACTGATTACAGGCGGAGCCAGCGGCATTGGCGCGGCAACGGCCAGGCGGCTGACGGATGCAGGCGCGAGCGTTGTCCTTGCCGACCTTAACGAAGCAGCGGCGAAGGCGCTGGCCGCCGAATTGCCGGGAGCGAAGGCAGTTGCGATGGATGTGACCAGCGCCGCTTCGATTGCGGCAGCCATCCAGGGA
>DASXGY010000127.1:0-5931 GCA_036488835.1 Acidobacteriaceae bacterium | reverse complement strand
TGGGCGAAGTGGCGAGGCCGGGCGCGTTTCCGATTACCACGCCGCGCACTGTGCTGGATGTATTGTCGTTCGCCGGGGGCATTACGAATGTGGCGGACCGCAACATCCTGATTCAGCGGCACGGGAGCAAGGACGAGGCAGTGTCGTATTTCGTTTCGAACGATCCGAAGCAGGCGGTGGCGACACAGGTCATGGTGAACCCGGGCGATACGGTGATCGTGCCCAAGGCGGGGATTGTGTACATCCTGGGTGACGTGAACCGGCCGGGCGGGTTTGCCATGTCGAACAATCAAGACCACATGACGCTGCTGCAGGCGCTGTCGCTGGCCGGTGGCGTGCAGCATTCCGCCAAGCAGGGCCACGCCAGGCTGATCCGCCAGACGGAAGGAACTGCGCATGAACAGCAGTTGAACCTGGGTGAGATTCAGAAAGGGAAGCAGCCGAATCCGACTTTGTATCCGGGGGACATTCTCTACGTGCCATTCAGTTGGGCCAAGAATTTCGTGACGACCGGGGCGCCGGGCATCGCTGCTTCGGCGACATCGGCGGCCGTGTACGCAGCACCGTAACAATTTCTTGCTATACCTGGCGCCGGGAAGCCGTTTCACACAGGGCAGGGATTCGCAACAAGCGATTCACAACCGGGGACTCACAACAGGAATTCATAACAAGGGGGCCAGATTGTCCGTGCTGCGATTGAAAAAGGTCATACGGGAAACGGCTGCCGCTCCATCCGTTGCGGTTGCGAATGATCGAGCGGTAGCGATCGGGCCAATTCGGGTGACCACGCTTTCCGGGCGGGAGCTGGTGGACCGACTGATCCGGCATGTCTTCGAAGGAACAAAGACGATGCAGGTCGTCACCGCAAATGCGCAGTTCTACGTACTGGCACAGCGGGATGCGCGCTTCCGGGAGTGCCTTACCGAGGCAGATTACGTCTGCGCGGATGGTCTTCCGATCGTACGGATGTGCAACTGGATGGGCGCCATCGATGCGGAACGCATCACGGGAGTCGACCTGATCCCGCTGCTGTGCGAGCCAGCCGCAGAATTCGATCTCCCGGTCTATTTTTTGGGAGGATACCCCGGCTCCGCAGCGGCTTCGGCGTCGCTGTTGATGGATCGGTTCCCGAAGCTGCGGGTGTGCGGTGTGGGCTGCCCGCCTAAGGGATTTGAAGAGTCGCCAGAGGTGCTCACGCAAGTCCTACGGAGCATCGCGCAGGCCGAGCCGTCGATCATCTTTATCGCCTTCGGTGCGCCGAAGCAAGAGTATTTCATTCAACAGCACATCCGAGCGTTAGGGATCCCGGTAGCCATCGGCGTGGGTGGCAGCTTTGAGCTTCTGGCAGGTGTGCGCAAGCGTGCTCCGCAGTGGGCACAGGCCGCAGGCATGGAATGGGCCTTCCGGCTTGCACAGGAGCCGCGGCGGCTGGCCAAGCGTTATCTGCTGGGAAACACGGTCTTCTCCTACTATGCGCTGCGCTATCTCCTCTCGGAGGAGGCGCTGGAAGCCCGGAACGCGTACCATGCGACGCCCGATGAAACGGAGATAGTGATGGAGCAGCCTGCAGGGCGCAAGCGAGAGGTGGGCTGAACCAATGTCCTCCCCAGTATCTTCCCGCACGTCCCCTCGCAGGATGCGAGTCAGTGTTGTGATTCCGACGCGCAATCGGCCCGAAGTTGTGCGGCGTGCGGTCGAGAGTGTTATCGCGCAGACGTATCAGGATTTCGAAATCATGGTCGTGATCGACGGGCCCGACTCGGCAACCGAGGCGGCGCTCCGCGAGATCGTAGATCCCCGTCTCCACGTGTTGCCGCTGCCTGAGTCTCAAGGCGGCTCGGATGCGCGCAACGCCGGCATTGTTGCGTCAACCGGTGAGTGGGTCGCTTTTCTGGATGATGACGACGAGTGGCTTCCGGAGAGACTTGCCCGGCAGCTGGCACACCCTGCGGCGTGTCCGGAGCGTCCTGTATTCCTGGCGTCGCAATTCATCGAGCGCTCGGAGCTGGGAGATCGGATTCTGCCGCGGCGATCGCTCGAATGCCGCGAGCCGTTCAGCGAATTTCTCTTCTGCAGGCCTAATTTATCGGCGGGGACGGGGTACGTGCAGACCTCGACGTGGCTGGTATCGCGGCCGCTGATCGATGCGGTGCGCTTTACCAGCAAGCTGAAGCGCAATCAGGATGTGGACTGGATGCTGCGCGCGATGGCGGTCAAGGATGCGGTGCTGGCCATTGTCGCGGAGCCGCTGGTGGTCTTTCACGAGACCGGCAAGACCGGCCGGGTGAGTAAGAAGGCGGACTGGCGGTTTCAGTTCGAGTGGCTGGAGCGCAACCGGGAGTTGTTTACCCGAAAGGCCTACTCCTTCTTTGTGGCAACGGTCTGCATGGAAGACGCGGTGCGCCAGCGGGCAGGTATGGGCGCATACGGTGCGCTGCTTCGCAGTTTTCTGCTTCGCGGTCGGCCCTCACTGCGCTCGGCATTCTTCTTTGCCTACTACGCGCTGTATCCAGAACCGATGCGTGCCGCGCGACGCGCACGGGCGACGGCGCACTCCGGTGCGCGCGAGATTGCGATGTCGTAAGCCGTTCGATAAGTAAGGTTGTGCGGGTAGCAATGGTTGCTGACCCGTTTTTCGCATTCTTTAGTGAGTAACGGCATAAGGCGTAGTACGAGCCTGGAGAAGGAAGTTAGGGACAGAACGATGCGTGTCGCCATTACATATGCAAACTCCCTCGCTCTCGGCGGAGCTGAGCGAGTGCTGGAGGTGCTGGCCCGGATGTTTCCGGAAGCGCACTTCTTCAGTTTGATGACAGAAGACCGTTTCATCCCGGAGGCATTGAAGGGGCGCCAGATCACGACCTCGTTCCTTGATCGCGCATGGGTGAAGCGCTCGCATCGCAACTTTCTGCCGCTCTATCCGATGGCGGTCGAGAGTCTGAACCTTCGAGGGTATGAGCTGGTCATCACGGCGGACGGCACTGCGACCAAGGGCGTGATCACGGATCAGTCGGCGGTGCAGGTCTGCTATTGCCATAGCCCACATCGCTCGCTTTGGGATCAGTACGCCTCTTATCTGGATGAGCTGTCCGGTACCCGGCGGAAGCTCTTCATGCTCTCCGCCCACTATGTGCGGCAATGGGATTACCTGGCGGCGCAGCGTGTCGATGCCTTCGTCGCGAACTCGCGATATATCCAGGACCGAATTCGCAAATACTATCGCCGCGACAGCACCATCATCTTCCCGCCGGTGGATACCAGCGAAGGGTATGTGGCGGAATCGTACGGGGACTATTACCTGACGGTCGGCAGAATGGTCGATGTGAAGCGGATGGATCTGCTGATTGAAGCCTGCAACAAGCTTGGCCGTCACTTGGTGATCGTGGGGCAGGGGCCGTGCGAGAGTGCGTTGCGTGCGATTGCCGGACCGACGATTTCGTTCCGCGGGCACACTACCGACGCAGAGCTGCGGGAGCTGTATGCACGGTCGAAGGCACTACTGTTCGCTGCCGAAGAAGACTTTGGCCTGGTTCCGGTGGAGGCGCAGTCCTACGGCCGGCCAGTGATCGCATATGGCAAAGGCGGCGCGATCGAGTCGGTGATAGGTGGGTTTTCGCCGGAGTTGCAGAGGGATGGTCGCGCGACCGGAGTCTTCTTCGACGAGCAGAGTGTCGAGAGTGTGGTGAAGGCGATGCTGCAGTTTGAGATGCGGGAAGGGAACTTTCTCCCTGCGTTCATTCGGGAGCATGCGAAGACATTCGATACCACGGTCTTTTGCGAGAAGATGCTGGATTTCGTGCAGCGACAGGTGGAGCTTCGCAAAGGAGGGGCGCGCCTGCCCCTGTTGTTCCCGTCCCATCCGTCCATACGGGCCCAGGGTTGAAGATCCGAAATGGCGGCCGCGCGACCTGGTCGCCATATTCTCAGCCTCTTTGCAGCGACGGACGTCAGCAGGGCCGCGCTGAAACAACACTGCCTATTGGGCATGAACAAAAGCATCCCTCGCAAAGACGATGCTGAAGGAGTGAAGAGTGCCGACTCGCAGAGAAATCATGCAATCCGGATTTGGACTTGCTGTCGCGTCCGCGGTTCCAAGAAAGCTTTTTGCTGACAACAGCCAGACTCCTTTGAAGCAGCTTGCCGCTCATTCTGGTATAGCCATGGGAGCGCAGTCCATGCGTTCACTTCTGCAGGACAAGAACCTTGCCACTTTTATCTCGCAGAATTTCAGCGTGCTGACGCCCGGCATCGAGCTCAAGTGGGAGCGCATTCATCCTGCGCCGCAGACCTACTTCTTCGCAGATGGCGATTGGATGGTGAACTTCGCCCAGACTAATGGGATGAAAGTGCACGGTCACAACCTGTGCTGGAACGACTACAACCCGTCGTGGATGGCGAAGACGATTAACAAAAACAACGCCGAGCAAATTTTGACCGATCACATCACGAAGGTTGTGAGCCACTATCGCGGACGCATTGCTTCCTGGGATGTAGTGAACGAGCCGGTGCGCAGCCAGTTGGGAAGGCCGGATGGTCTTTCGACCGGTTTGTGGCTGAACACGCTGGGGCCGCGCTACATCGATATCGCATTTGCCGCGGCACACGCTGCCGATCCAGACGCGAAGCTGATTATGAACCTGGACAGCTTGGAGCAGGATACGGGTCCGCAGGCGCAGAATCGCCAGCACGCGCTCACGCTGATCCAACAGATGCTGCAGCGCAAGGTGCCCATACATGGCATCGGCTCGGAGGCGCATCTCGATGGAAATTCCAACGTCAAGAGCGCGGACGCCGCTCGCTTTTATCAAGCAGTGCACGGGCTGGGCCTGAGCGTCGCGCTATCTGAGCTGGACATCAACGACTCCTGGGAGAATGGTGATGCTCCGACAAGAAAGGCGAAGAACGGGCGCGTCTATGCCGATTTCATTACGTGGGTTGCGTCGGCTGTCCCGTTGAGCCGGATTTCATTTTGGACCGTGTCGGATACGCGGAACTGGTTGGATGGCGCGGCGCAGTCTTCGGCGACGTACCGGCGAAAGGATGGCGCGCCACATGCGCCCGGACTGCTGAGTGCTGCGGATGCACCGAATCCGGCCTGGAGCAGTGTGCGTGCGGCGATTGCCGCCCTGCCACAGCGCAGTTGACAAGAGGGCGAGTGACGACAATCGAGGTTCAGAGACGATGAGTTTGATGCAGGGCACAAATGTAACGGTAAAGGTGCGCTTTAGGCGCAGCAGCCAGATTGTGCCTCGCCGAGGCGTGGCCGGTGTGGTTGTCGAACGGCCGCCGCATTGGCTTGCCCACGCCGGTACCTGGCTCACTGCGTTTGTATTGCTCTATTTCTCTGCGGGCGGGACGTTCTCGTTCTACGATCCGGAAGCGAACACGCAGATGGGCGCGGTGAGCGGCGCGGGCGGAGGCTCGGCCATCGGCGTGATGGTGGGACGATTTGTGCTGATCGGGCTCTTCTATGTTGCGTGGCGCTGGGCCAGTCAAGTTCGAAAGGCAGCGTTTTGCGTGCCAATGCTGGCGCTGTTGAACTGCATGGGCATGATCTCTTGCCTGTGGTCTCCCGAGCCTACGTTCACGTTGAAGCAGGGCGTCTATCTACTCGTCACTTACACGTTCGCGATCGCCTTTGTGTCCAGGCCCGCTGAGGCGCAGATGAAGTTCATGCAGCTTGCCGGTAGCCTCGCGATCGGCCTCAGCGTGCTCACTGTTGCTTTGTTTCCGGCGTACGGACTGAATGGACGGCAGGGCGTCACGGGTGAGTGGGAGGGAATTTACGCCGGCAAGAATGTATGCGCCATGGCGATGATGTTTCTGCTGATGCCGGCGCTGTATCGCAAACCGGCGACGCTGCAAGGACGCGTGCTGCGCAACGTGTACATTGTTGCTGCGCTGGGTGTGATCGGGATGACGCGTTCCCGC
>DASXGY010000126.1:0-2758 GCA_036488835.1 Acidobacteriaceae bacterium | reverse complement strand
AGACGCGAAGCATCTCGCCATTCTCGGCACCGGCGAGCAGGCCGCCACCCACGCCCGCGCCATCCGCAAAGTTCGCGCGCTCCAATCCATCACCGTCTGGGGCCGCTCGCAAAACAGCGCGCACGCCTTCGCAACAAAGATGCAGGCCGAACTCGGTATTCCCATCACCGTCGCCACCACCGTGCAGCAAGCCGTTGCCAACGCCGACATCGTATGCACGGTCACTTCCGCATCCGAGCCCATCCTCAAATCCGAGTGGGTGCAGCCCGGCCAGCACATCAACGTAGTCGGCTCCAGCCACGCCGGCCCCGCCGAAATCGACAACGCATTAGTCGCCCGCGCCCGCTACTTCGCCGACAGCCGTGAAGGCGTCCTCCAGCAAGGCGCAGAATTCCTCCGCGCCAAACAAGCCGGCCTCATCGACGACCACCACATCCTCGCCGAAATCGGAGAAGTGCTCGCCGGCAAAGCCGAAGGCCGCCGCTCACCAGAAGAAGTCACCATCTACAAATCCGTAGGCCACATCGTGCAAGACCTCGCCAGCGCCTGGTGGCTCTACTCCGAGACGGTTACCTAACCTGCGGCATCGGCGCATCCAGAAATGTCGTCACCGTCGAAGCGAGCACCGGCGATGCAAAGATCGTGTAGTGTGTCACCCCCGGCAGAATCGCGAGCCGCGCTGTGGACATACCTGAGCCGTCCCAGCCTCCGTCCTTCTTTCCTCCGCCAAGAAGCTCGAAAAACGCCACCGCGTGTGCAGTGCGCACCGCATCGGCATCGCCAAAGACCAGCAGCGTCGGAAGTCGGATAGACCGCACTTCATTCGACCAGTCATAGTCCTTCCGGAACATCTCACCGAGCTTGGTGTTCAGCGCTGTCCAGTCCGCTGACCGCGGAGCAATTTGTGCATAGGACTGGTACATCGGCGTTTGCTTCATCTGCGCGGCACTCCCCGACCCCATCTGCGTCATACCCGCAACAATCTCGGGATACCACCCATCCCGTCGGAATGTAGCCGACACGATCACCAATTTCCGCACCACATCGGGATGCTGAATCGCCACCCTCAGCGCCACCTCGCCGCCAACCGAGTAGCCCATCACATCGGCCTTCTCGCGCTTGAGATAGCGGATTAACGCGGCGACATCGTCTGCCATCGCCTCGTAGCTCATCGGCCGGTCGATGTCCCCCGTGCGCCCATGCGCCTGCAGGTCTACTGCGATCACCTCTCGCCCCTTCGACAAGGCGGGCAAGATCGGGTCGAACATCCCCGTCGATCCCAGCCCGCCATGTATCAGGACTAGCGGCTGCCCCGTCCCGTGGATCTCGTAGTACATCTTCAGCCCGTCCACCGGCGCGTAGCCGCTCTGTACCGCCGCCGTTTTGCTCTGAGCGCCCGCAACAACCCAGGCCAGCAGAACAACCTTCGCCATTGAAGCTGCAAGAAAGCGTATCTTCCGCGCCATGGTTTCCCCCTCTACTTGGTCGTCGAACGAATACCGCCAAAATCGACAGCAGGGAAGAAATTTTTCCGGAACTGGTATTTCCGCCAACATTCGCAGCCCAGTTCCGGGAGGTTCTCCACCGCCCCCTGCCGTACTCTAAGACCCATGGGCCGCATCCACGTACTCACCGACCAGGTCGCCAACCAGATCGCCGCCGGCGAAGTGGTGGACCGTCCCGCGTCCGTGGTCAAGGAGCTGCTCGAAAACGCGCTCGATGCCGGTGCCACGCGCATCCGCATCGAGGTCGAAGGAGGCGGCCGCAAGCTCATTCGCATCGTGGACAACGGCTGCGGCATGGTGCGCGACGACGCGCTTCTCGCCTTCGAGCGTCACGCCACCTCGAAGCTGCGCACCTCCGACGACTTGCTTGCCATCGCCACTCTCGGCTTTCGCGGCGAGGCATTGCCCTCCATCGCGTCCATCGCACGCCTGGATCTCGAGACCCGCGCCGCTGAAGAAGCCGCGGGCACCCGCATCGAGATTGTCGGCGGCCGCATGCATCGCGTCGAAGACGCCGGCCTGCCTCCGGGCACCACCATTGCTGTCCGCGATCTCTTCTTCAACACACCCGCGCGCCGCAAATTCCTCAAGTCCGAAACCACGGAGCTTTCACACGTAACTGCGCTAGTCACCCATTACGCGCTCGCCCATCCGGACAAGCACTTCGAGCTGCACTCCGCCACCCACGCACTGCTGCAGGCGCCCCCCGTCGCCCAGCCCGCGGACCGCATCTTCCAGATCTTCGGCAAAGAAACCCTCGATCACCTGCTTCCCGTCGCCGCCGAAGTCGATCTCGAGCGCGTCGGCCTGCCCGCGCCGCCGCCGTGGAAGCAGGATGAGGACTACCAGCCGCCCGTTCCCGGCCATCTGCGGCTCTCGGGCTTCACCTCCAAACCCGAGCTCGAAAAGCTCAATCGCAACTCCATCTACTCCTTCGTCAATCGCCGTCTGGTGCGCGACCGCCTGCTGCTCCACGCAGTCTCGGAGGCATACCGCAACGTCCTGCCGCCCACATCCTTTCCCGTCGTGCTGCTCTTTCTCGAGCTGCCGCCGGAAGAAGTCGATGTCAACGTGCATCCCGCCAAGACCGAAGTCCGCTTCCGCCAGCCCAGCTTCGTGCACGACTTCGTGCGCGACACCTTGCGCAACAAAATCGTCCGCTCACGCCCCGCGATGGGCTTCCTCGCCGCGCTCGAAACCCACGCCGTCGCCTCGCCCTCGCTGCTGCCCAGCGTCTCCGCGCTGCCCGGCGC
>DASXGY010000259.1:0-13247 GCA_036488835.1 Acidobacteriaceae bacterium | reverse complement strand
CTTGATCTTCTGCATGGTCTTGTCGAGGTTGATCTTGGAAAACGTGTCAATACCGGAGCCGATGAAGATGATGTATTTGCGCCCTTCCACGCGGCTCAACCGGTCCAGTGTCTCGTACAAGGCGTCGAAGGTGTTGGTCTCATTGAACCCAGGTATCTGCAGCGAGTTCAATGACTCGTAGACCAGTCGCTTGTCCTCCGTAAAGTCGGTCAGGATATGCGTGTGCATGTCGAAAGTGGCCACCGCAACGTAATCATCGGGATGCAACTGCTGTGCAAACGCATAGGCAGCATTGCGCATGTCATAGATGAACCAGTAATTGTTCGCGGCAAATTCGCAGAGCAGCACCGCGGTGATCGGCGCCTGGGTGCGGCCAAAGGAGACGATCTCCTGCGGCTTGCCGTCCTCGAAGATGCGGAAGTTCCCCTCACTCAGGTTGGGTACAAACTGGTGCGTCTTCTCGAGCAGCACGCCGACATCGACGGTCACGACCGGCACATTGACGCGCAGCGAATAGTTCTCCAGTCCCTTCGGATTCTTCACCACCGGCGGTGGCGGAGGAGGCGGAGGCGCACTCTCGGCGGGGTTCTTCTTCGGCAAAACGATAGCCCCGTTATCGCCACTCGGACCGCCCGACTCGGGCGTGGACTGGTCCTGATTTGGCGCCTGATTGGGAGCCGGATTCTGTGCCGCCGGCGCGGAGCCGGGCATCTGGTATTCGCCGTTGTGCTGCGGCTGCTGCTTTTGCGGCTGCTGCTGTTGATCGGCAGGCGCCTGCTGCGGATCAGAAGAGTTGCTCTGCGCAAAGACAGCGGCAGGCGCCGCTACGAGGCAGGTTGCCAGCGACGCAGCAAGGAGAAGACGATCGAATGGATGCACAAGCAAGGAACCGACCTCGGGAGTCACATCTTAAGACGGCTGCCCGCGTCGAAAGTTGGCGGGCTGCCCGCAACCGTCTACTGTTAAAGACGTGCCTGCCCACCGTTTCGATGTGTTCGCCGCCCTTTTGTTGTTCACTATTGTTGCCCCGCCTGTGCTGCATGCGCAAACCAGCCCCCCATCCCAGGCGCCGGAGCCCGTCCCCACAGAGGTGCGGACGCCCCCACCGCCTGCCACTCCTCCCGACTCCACCACCGCTGGCATCTTCCCACTGAGCCAGGTGCACCGGGGCCAGCATGGCGTGGCCTATACCGTCTTTGAGGGAGTTGCACCTTCCGCGGTGGAAGTGGAGATCCTGGGCATTCTGCACAACGCCCTGGGGCCGAAGCAGGACATGATCCTGGCCCGGCTGGGTGGCAAGGACGCCATCTACACCGGTGTCGTGGCCGGTATGAGCGGCAGTCCGGTCTACATCGACGGAAAACTCGCCGGCGCGCTCGCCTTTCGCATCGGCCAGTTCAGCAAGGAACCCATCGCCGGCATCACCCCCATCGAGCAGATGTTGCAGGTAAAGGACATGCCGCCGGGCGGCCCTAGCCCGATCGGCGTCGGCAATGCCGAGATTCGTCCCATCGAGACCCCGCTGCTCTTCAGCGGTTTCAACCAGCAGGCCGTCGATGCATTTAAAGACCGCTTCACTGCCCAGGGACTGACCCCGGTGGTCGGTCTGGGTGGCGGGTCGAGCACAGAGAAGCAGCCCGAACCGATCGAGCCCGGCTCCTCCGTCAGCGCGCTGCTGGTGCGCGGCGACATGGAGGTCGCCGCCACCTGCACCGCGACCTATGTCGACAAAGATCAGTTGCTCGCGTGCGGCCATCCCATCACCCAGGCCGGCTCCGTATCCGTGCCCATGACCAAGGCCGAGGTAGTCGCCACGCTGCCCTCGCCGCTCAACGCCTTCAAGATCGTGAACACCACCGAAGAAGTCGGCGCCTTTACCGAAGACCGCCAGACCGCCATCCGCGGCGAGTTCAGGGCGAAAGCTCATATGGTGCCTGTCACAGTTACCTTCCACGCCGGCGCCGCAACCCGGCCGGTGCACTTCGACGTCGTGGACAGCCCAGACCTGACTCCCCTGCTGATGCTCACCTCGATCTATCAATCCCTGATGGAGAGCAACAGCTACGCCAGCGAGACCACCTACCGCATTCGCGAGCGCGTCGAGCTCGACGGCGTACCTGAGGTGGACCTGACCCGCTTCGCAGCGCCGACCGCAGGAATACCCGCGGCACTGGGAGCGACGCTTCAGATTGGTGAGCCGCTGGTGCAGCTCTATGCCGATCCCGCGCGTCGCGGGGTGCTGCGCAGCATCTCGCTGGATGTTGATGCCCTGCCCGGCCGGCAGACCATCGACATTGAGAGTGCGGAACGCGAAGGCGGCGCCGTCCATGCAGGCGACACCGTCTCACTGCGCGCGACCTTGCGGCCCTGGCGTGGCACAAGCCGCACCGTCGATATTCCCGTCAAACTGCCGGACACCCTGCCGGACGGTCCCATTCGCTTGGTCGTGAGTGACGCGGCAACCGTGGATCACATGCTGGAAGCGCCCGCGAACCACCTCGATATGAACGAGACCGTCGCCGCATTGAATGCGACCCACACCAACGACCGTGTCTACGTGACCATGCTGACTCCCGAGCCGCAGGCGCGCCTCGACGGACGCACGCTCGCACAAGTCCCCATCTCCATGGCCAACGTCCTCGACCCGCTGCGCGTCAACCGCGCGCTCACACTGAATGGCGAGTCCGCGGTTGCTGTAACATCAGTGCCCATGGACGCAGTCGTGACCGGCAACCAGGTGGTCACTATCCAGGTGGAATAGAAGACGCAGTCCAGAGCGGAAACAACGGACGGAGCAGACGAGGAACGATGTCAGAGATCCGAGGCTATGCAACACATGCTGCCGGGGCCGAATTGCTTGCATACCGGTATGAAGTCGGAGAGTTGGGCGCCGACGAGGTGGATATTCGTATCAGCCATTGCGGCGTTTGCCGCAGCGATCTGCACCTGATCGACAACGATTGGCAGGTCAGCAAATTTCCTTTCGTCCCCGGCCATGAGATCGTGGGCACGGTGGAAGCGGTTGGCACGGCGGTCCGCAACCTGCAGCCGGGCCAGCGAGTAGGCGTAGGCTGGCAGGCGGGAAGCTGCGGCATTTGCCAATGGTGCCGCTCGGGAAAAGAGAACCTGTGCCCCCAGTCCCAGCCGACCTGCGTGCACCGCAACGGTGGCTTCGCCGACGCGGTACGGGTGCCGGCACGATTTGTGGTTCCCATTCCCGAGACACTCGACAGCGAAAACGCCGCGCCGCTGCTCTGTGCCGGCATCACGGTCTACACGCCGCTGCGCACCTTTGGCGTCTCCCCGGCCTCCCGCGTCGGTATCGTAGGCATCGGCGGCTTGGGTCATCTGGCTCTGCAATTCGCGCGCGTCTTCGGCGCGGAGGTCACCGCCTTCTCCACTTCGCCCGCAAAAGAAGACGAGGCCAAGGTAATGGGCGCGCAACACTTCTGCAACACACGCGAGAGCAAAGGCATGAAGGCGCTCGCCGGCTCGCTCGACCTGATTGTCTCCACCGTGAATGCGGACCAGGACTGGAGCGCCTTCCTGACCACGCTGCGGCCTGAGGGCGTGCTCTGCCTTGTCGGCGCGCCGACGCGCCCGCTCCAGATTCCCGGCTCTCTGCTGATTCAGGCGGCACGGACGGTCAGTGGCAGCAATACCGGCAGCCCCTTGGCGCTGGCCGAGATGCTCGACGTGGCCGCGCGCCACAACGTGAAGACGCAGACTGAGCGCTTCCCCATGGGACGAGTCAACGAAGCCGTCGCCAAGGTCCGCAAAGGCGCTGTGCGCTACCGTGCCGTCCTCACCAACTGACAACGGCGCGTCACCGCACGTCCAACCCGCCGCATTCATCGAGCGGCGGTGGCTGGCGTGCAGCGGCTTGCTTACAGGTTCAGCTCCCGCTTCGCCTCGGCGAACTTCTCGATCGCGAACTCGAGCTCCTTGCGCGTGTGGGCGGCGGATATCTGCGTTCGGATGCGCGCCTTGCCATGTGGCACGACCGGATACGAAAACGCCACGACATACACACCTTTGCCCAGCAGCAGCTCCGCCATGCGCGAGGCCACTACGGCATCGCCGAACATCACCGGAACGATCGGGTGTTCGCCCGGCAGCACGTTGAATCCGGCGCTGGTCATCTGCGCGCGGAAATAGCGCGTATTCTCCCGCAACTGTTCCCTGAGCTCGAAGGATTGGCCTACCAGCTCCAGCACCTTGAGCGACGCCGCGACAATCGGCGGCGCTACTGAGTTCGAGAAGAGATACGGACGAGACCGCTGACGAAGCAGCTCGACGATCTCTTTGCGGCCGCTGGTATAGCCGCCACTGGCGCCGCCCAGCGCCTTGCCGAGCGTTCCCGTCAGGATGTCGATGCGTCCCTCGACGCCACACGCTTCCGGCGTCCCCCGCCCATGCTCACCGATGAAGCCGACAGCGTGCGAGTCGTCGACCATCACCAGCGCGTCATACTTCTCCGCCAGATCGCATATCATGTCGAGCCGCGCCAGATAGCCGTCCATGGAAAATATGCCATCCGTCGCGATCAGCCGATGCCGCGCATCGCCTGCCTCCCGCAGCTTCTCTTCCAGGTCCTGCATGTCGCCGTTGCGATAGCGGAATCGCACCGCCTTCGACAGGCGCACTCCATCAATAATGGAGGCGTGATTCAGTTCATCGGAGATGATGGTATCCTCGGCCTCCATCAGCGCCTCGAAGAGGCCGCCGTTGGCATCGAAGCAGGAGCTGTAGAGGATCGTGTCCTCCATCCCGAGAAATCTGCTCAGACGGTCTTCGAGCTGCTTGTGGATAGCCTGCGTGCCGCAGATAAATCGCACGCTGGCCAGCCCATAACCCCAATCCCGCAGCGCCTGCTGCGCGGCTTCGACGATCGCGGGGTGATTCGCCAGCCCGAGATAGTTGTTCGCGCAAAGATTGAGCACCACGCCATCCGCAACCGAGACCTCGGGCTGCTGCGGACCGGCGAGGACACGCTCCCGCTTGTAGAGGCCAGCCTTCTGAATCTCCGCCAGCTTCTCCTGAAGATGTTGTTGCATCGTTCCGTACATCGGCCGCTCACCCCTGGTTCAAAATCCGCATTCCGTGCGTGCGTCAATCTTACTGGCTGATGCGTATGATGGGACTGCTGGAACGCGCTGAACAAACGCCGGCTGAAGCATTTCACTGTAGGTGTATGCGAGAGCGCCAATGTCCGCGTGGCTTTTCCGTCAAGAAAAGCCACATGCCGCGGAACTTGGTCAATGCACAGCAACAGTGAAAAATGCTTAAATCTGCCGGTTTGACTTGTGGAGTCGAGCGGTATGGTGAATTTGCTGGCAGTGATCGGTCTGGGATTTGTCCTTGGCATGCGCCACGCCACCGACCCCGATCACGTCATCGCCGTTTCCACCATCGTCAGCCGCCAGCGAAGTATCCGGCAGGCCGGAGTCATCGGCGTTCTATGGGGCGTCGGCCACACCATCACTATCTTCTGCGTCGGCGCCGCCATCATCCTGTTCAACGTCGTCATTCCGCCGCGCATCGGTCTCGCCATGGAGTTGGCCGTTGGCCTGATGCTGATCCTGCTCGGCATCCTGAACCTGACCGGCGTTACGCAGCGGATCACGCATCGCCACACTCCGGGCCACGGGAATGGCAGTGTCATGCACACGCATCTCCACCAGCACGATGGCGTCGCCCATGAACATATTCACGGCCACAGCCCGGAGGTCCACATGCATCTGGATCCCGCACTCAATGTCGAGGCAGGCCAGAAGCCGCGAAACCTCTTTCAGCGGGTGCTTCAAAGGCTGGGACTTTACCAGTTTCTGCGGCCGCTGGCGGTCGGCCTCGTGCATGGGCTGGCCGGCTCAGCCGCGGTCGCCCTTCTGGTGCTCGCCGAAATTCGCGATCCCCGCTGGGCCATTGCCTATCTTCTGATATTTGGTGTCGGCACCATTGCCGGCATGATGCTCATCACCATGATGATTGGCGCTCCATTCGCTTACACGCGCAAACGCTTTGCCCCATTCAACCAGGGTCTGGGGATAGCGTCGGGCCTGCTCAGCCTCGCCTTCGGGCTATTTATCACCTTCCAGATCGCCATCGTGGACGGCCTCTTCGCCAGACATCCTCACTGGACGCCGCACTAGACGCAATCGCACGCAGACATGCGCGCACCTACGCACAATCAAACTATCTCAGCGTTTGCTTGGTGCTAGTCTGGTACCCATTTCACAATCCCAGTTATGCCAGCCAAGAAAAATATGAAAGTGCTCCAGGGCGATGCGGAGGAAAAAAACTCCTATGCGACGCCCGCGCTCGAAAAGGGTCTCGATGTCATCGAGCTGCTCGCGCATCAGCCTGGCGGCCTCACCAAAAGTGAGATCTCGCGCGAGCTGAAGCGGACCGTCTCGGAGATATTTCGTATGCTTCTCTGCCTGGAGCGCCGCGGCTATATCGCCCAGGTGGAGAGCGAGCGATACGCGCTGACGCTCAAGCTCTTCAGGCTGGTGCAGGAGCATCCGCCCACGGAGCGGCTCATCACCGAAGCGCTTCCCGTCATGCATCACCTCGCTCATGAGACGCAGCAATCGTGTCACATGGGCATTATTGAAGGCGCACAGGTGACGATCCTGGCCCAGGTGAATCCACCCACCAGCATCGGCTTCTATGTAAAGCTCGGCTCTTCGGTCGAGCTAATGGAAGCCACCACGGGCTACGTAATACTCGCTCACCAGGACGAGGAGCATCGCGCACGTACCCTGGCTGAGTGGAAACGTCT
The DNA here is from genome assembly GCA_036488835.1 of Acidobacteriaceae bacterium. Taxonomy (GTDB): domain Bacteria; phylum Acidobacteriota; class Terriglobia; order Terriglobales; family Acidobacteriaceae; genus KBS-83. The sequence goes on along the minus strand of DASXGY010000259.1, from coordinate 6,463 downwards.
CACGGGGGATGAACTCCCGGCGGATCTTCACGCGCATCTTGCGCGCGTGAAGCGGCAAGGATTCGAGTCACGTCCCAGCTACAAGGTGCGCGGCGTCACCAACATCAGTTATCCGATCTTCGACGAGAGAGGATCGGCCATCGGCGCATTGACGGTGCCGTACATCCAGCTCATCGAGGGCGTGGCCAATGCCTCGCAGGTAAGTGCTGCTCTGAAGAAGGCATCGCGAGAGATCACCGCGGCCATCGGTGGAAAGACTCCCACCAGACGGCAGAACCATCCGCAGGCACCAGAGAAATAAATTAAGAAAACAAAAGTCCGCGGAGACGGAGCAAGGTTGCTCTATCTCCGCGGAGGGAGACTCGTTTAGAACGCGTACTTCAGCGATAGCTGGAAGAAGCGCGCATCCGGCGTGTTGTTCTGGAAGGTCTTCGGCCCGGTGATGTTGCCTCCATTGTCGTTGTCGTTACTCGTGGATGGGTTCGCCAATGTGGGGTGATTCAGTACATTAAAGCCATCTGCACGGAACTGCAGATACTGCTCACGCCAGGTGGGGAAGTTCTTAAACACCGACATATTCACCTGGTAGTAACCGGGACCGTACACGTTGTTCGACCGGCCGCCCAAAAACGCGATGGCCGTCTGCTGGTCGGTGATAACCGAAGGATATCCATTCGTTCCAATCAGGCTGCCATCCAGCGGGTTAGCAAAGGCGCACGGGTTATACCAGTTCGCCTTCGTCCGTGTCGCTGGAGCACACGTAACGTTCGGGTTGGACGGATCGGGAGAGCCGCCGGCGCCAAATGGATCGCGCACCGGGATAGCGCGTGCGCTGCCTCCTGCTGCCGTGCTGTTATTCGGCGAGACGGTGAATGGCGTTCCCGTCTGCGCCGCGAAGGTCAGACTCGACGACCAGCCGCCAACGGTCTCATCTACAAAACGCGAATTGCTGAGGAATGCCTTACCCCTGCCGAACGGCAGCTCGTAATTGCCGTTAAAGGTGAAGCGGTGCCGGACGTCGTAGACCGAATTCGTGAACTCATCAATGAATGGGATGAGTGCGAGGTTTCGATCGCCGATTGCGGTGAAGTTTCCGGCGGCGTCGCTCGCGTCATCCAGCGCATGCGCCCAGGTATAGGTTGTTAGGAACGAGAGGCCGTGCGAGTATCGCTTCTCTATCTTCGCCTGCAGCGAGTTATAGGTGCTCACGCCGGCATAGTGTATCTGGCCGACGCCTCCGAGATCAGGAAACGGCTGGTACGGGTTCGTATTGGTGCCGGGAGCAAAAAGGCCCGGAGGTGTATTCGGTGCACCGTAAAGAGATAGGTGGCGTGACAGGTTGCCGACGTAACTGATCGTGGCAGCAAGATTGTTGGAAAGCGCCCGCTGCATGGAGAAGCTGTAGTTCATGGTGTACGGCGTCTTGATGTCGACGTCAGTTGCATGGAAGCTTGGGAAGGAGACGAAGTTCTGGAAGCCACCGCTGATCTGCGGTGACAGACCAGTCTCAAGGGTGATGCCCTTACTGTTGGCGAGCGACGGGCAGTTGCCGACGGCGCAGGTTGGTGCATAGAAGTTAGCCGAGTTGGAGAAGGGGAAGTTTGCCCCGATGTTGGTGTTCCCCTGCGCCATCAGGCCGCCGTAGAAGATGCCGAAGCCACCGCGAAACACCGTGTTCGGATGTGCCTGATAAGCAAAACCGACGCGCGGACCAAAGTTCGTGCTCTGCGCATTGGCCAGGCGATCATTGTCCGTGTACTGCACAGTGACATTGTCCTTCGCAAGCGTGCTGAGGAACGCGCTGCCAAGGTCAAGGTTCCTCTGGCTGCTGGGAAGCTGGTAGATACCCGTGCCCGTGCCGATGCCGAGTGGACCGGTCGTGATGAAATTAGCCTGCTGCCCGCCGATCTCCTTGTAGGGTTGGTAGTAGTCGTAGCGGACGCCGAGATTCAGCGTCAGCTTTGAATTCACCTTCCAGTCATCCTGCGCGTAAGCGGAGTCATACCACTGCGCGTCACGGATGTTGGGTGCGTTCGCGATGTCAGCATAGTTCGCCTCACCTGCAAGAAAGTCGGCGACGTCATATCCGGTATTGCTGTTTCCAGGAATGCCCGTGTACACACCCTGCCCGTGATTCGAGCCGCCGCTTTGCGGACCGAAGTAGTACTGGCCCAGCGACGCCGGAGCATACAGATACGAGAAGCGGACCGCCTGGAACGACACCCCGAACTTCAGCGAGTGATTGCCGAGAATCTTGCTTACGTTGTCCAGAATCTGATAGACGTTTTGCGTTTCATTGTTGGTTCCCACCGACCCCCACTGCTGGACGCCGCCCTGCGGGAAGTAGCCCAGTGGCAGGCCATATTGTCCGGGGCCGAGAGCCGGCACGCCGCCCAGCCCCAGTGACGAAGCAATCGTTGGGTCATAGGCGTTTGGCTGTTTGAACGCAGAGTGGTTCCAGTTGTAACCGAAGCGAAACTCGTTGGTCAGCGTAGGACCGAAGATGTGCGTCTCGCTGAGCATGAAGTTTTGCGAGAAGATGAAGTCACTCTCACCCCCATACCCGCTGCCGTCCAGGATCGGACCGAGTGGAAGCGCATTCAGAATGATGTCGTGGAGATAGCTGTAACGCGCGTATGTCTGATCCTTGGGGCTGATATTCCAGTCCAGACGCTGATCCCACTGGATTGTATCGTCATTCTTCGAAACGTTCTCGACCAGATTGCTGAAAGTCTTACCGCCATTGGCGTTGGGCGCCGGATACATATTCAGGATCTTCAGCGCCACAGGATCGATCTGGCTCGCACAGAAGGTATTGGGTTGCCCGTTGCAGGTAAGTGGCTGATTGATGTTGCCCGAGTTCGGTTGGTAGAGCGTCACCGGACTCTGGCCGGTGAGATTGGTGTTGAGCAATTCAGAGAAGTTGCCCTGCCTCATCAATGGCGTCGGCGTGTTCAGGACATTGGTCTGACCGATGGAGATGCGATTCGCCTCAATATCTCCGAAGTAGAAGAGCTTGTTCTTCCAGATGGGGAAGCCAAGGGTCGCTCCGAACTGGTTCTGATGATATGGCGGATTGACCAATGCATTCCAGTTCGTGGCATCCAGGTCCGTATTGCGCACATACTCCCAGAGGTCGCCGTGGATCTGGTTGGTTCCCGACTTGATGCTGGCGTTCAACACTGCGCCGGCCGAGTGTCCGAACTCCGCGCTGAAGTTGCTGGTCTGCAGCTGAAATTCGGCCAGCGCATCCGGCGGAGGACGCACCACGAAGCTCGATCCGTTCAGGAAGTCGACCAGGTTGGTGTTGTTGTCCACGCCGTCCAGGATGAAGTTGTTCTGCTCTGCACGCTGGCCGTTGGCGACAAAGTCGCCGGTGCCGCTGCCGCGCGTGTTTCCGAAAGGCGGCGCAACCCCCGCGGTCAGTTGCGCGATGTAGACCCAGTTCCTTCCGTTGAGGGGAGTGTCATTGATCGCCTTGGTGTCGATCACCTGCCCTACTGCGCTGGACTGCGTCTGCAGCAGCGCAACCGCACCGGTCACCGTCACCGTCTGAGATACCTGACCAGGCGTGAGCGCGAGATTGACCTGCAGGCGCTGCTGCACATCCACATGCACGTTCTGCCGGCTCGTGGTCTGAAAGCCCGAGGCTGACGCGCTCACCGTGTAGTTGCCGATCTTGATCGGAGAAAAGGTGTAATTGCCGCTGCCGTTGGACTTTTCCTGCAGCGTGAGTCCGGTATCAGTAGCCGTCAGCGTCACCTGTGCGCCAGGGACGATTGCGCCGGTATTGTCGGTCACGGTTCCTGTAATCGCGCCCTGGTCTACCTGGGCGGAGGCTGCGCCGGTCATAAGCAGCAGGCACAAACACACCAGCCACCATCCACGTCCTTGCGTTGTTCGAAGAGTATTTAGCATCTGTTGGCCTTCCCTCAAATGGTGATTTTGCGCAGAGAGCACTGCATGCCTGCGGTGTGTCTCTGTTTCGAACGAACTCTTGCTTTGAGCGCTCATCCAGACGGAATCGACCAACCTGATTTCGTGGGAGCTTTCAATGCGTATCTGGCCCGTTTCTTATGTATGAATGGAATGTTTCATACATCAAACTTTGCAACGCTACGCCTGGAATGTAAGCGTTGTCAATCCGGCTCCCCAGACAACCGTGTTTCTGTCAGCCAGCATCGGCAGAGCAATATTCATCGCTCCTCCCGGCAAGGGCCTAAGTGTCCGGAATTGCGATATTTGGCTCGTGCCACCATCTCGTTCCAGGGCGTGGGCCATCGCTTCCGATAAGTGCTTAGATTTGCGTTACCGCTGCCGCGGCTATCCCGCCTGTGCACTGGACGCAAACTTGTATGCGTGAGACGGAAAAGGCACCGTGGTCGCAGGTCGCGAACACCTTAGGTGCGGCCCTGCTCCCGCAGATCTCTCAGACCCCCAGCTCTTTCAAGTCGGTCGAAGCGCCGGCCTCTTGGGGAGTACGATAGCGCCCGCCCTCCAACTCGGCCGGAAAGGCGAAGTGCGATCGCAGATGCGGAATGTATTCCAGGAAGAGCGCTTGGTTTCCCAGCGCGACGTGCAGGAACAGCACCAGGTGCTGATGAATCTGCCCCATATCTCCCACGTGCGGCACGATGGGCAAACCAAACTTCCTCGCCAGCAGGCCGACCGTCAGAAACTCACTCACTCCGCCCAGCCGCGTGCAGTCCGCCTGCACATAGTGCATCGCCCGCGCCTCGAAAAAATTCTTGAAGACCACGCGATTGGGAATGTGCTCGCCGCAGGCAATCTTCACCGGCGCAATCTCTCGCGCCAGCGCCGCATGTGCTCCCATGTCGTCGGGATGCGTCGGCTCTTCGATCCACAGCGGTTTCAGCTTCGATAGCTCTGCGCAGATCTCGCGCGCCACGGGCAGCGTCCACTGCTGGTTCGCGTCGAACATGATCGTGCCCCGGTCGCCAGCGCACTCGCGCAGCATGGCCGCGCGGCGCAGATCGCGCGCACGATCCGCTGAGCCTACCTTCAGCTTGAATGCGTTGAACCCCTTGTCCATGGCCTGCTTCGTCAGCTCGCGGACCTTGCTGTCGTCATAGGCCATCCACCCGACGGACGTGTCATAGCCGGGATAACCGTGCTCCAGGATCGCAGATCGTCCCGCTCTCGCGGGCATCTCGCTGCGCAGCAACTCGATCGCCGCGCCCTCATCCAGCAGTTCGTCGAGATAGCTCAAATCCAGGACCGCCACCAGTTGTTCCGGCTCCAGATCGAGTAGCAATCGCCACAACGGCACACCCCGGCTCTTCGCCCATAGATCGAAACATGCGTTGGTAATGGACGCCAGCGCCAGGTGGACAACGCCCTTGTGCGGCCCCAGCCAGCGAAGCATCGGATCGTTCGCCAGGTCGCGCGCCGTGCGTCCAAAATCCGCCATCAACTCGTCGATCCGCCTGCCCTGCAACGGCCGCGCCAGCATCTCGATGGCCTCGCAGACCAGTCTGTTGCCTTCGCCCAGCGTGAGCGCGAATCCCGTTCCGCGGATCGTTCCTCCGGCGGAAACAAGCTGCGTCACCGCCAGGCAGTACTCGGGGTCGGTGTGCACGGCATCGCTGCCCGCCCCCGGCGGCAATGGATAGCGCACGTCGGAAACCGTTATCCGCTCGATGGAAAAAGAAGTCATGCCTCTCCCTGCTGCGTCGCTCACATCGTCACTTGCTGGAAGCGCCGGCCACATTATTCCGGCGCGCGTCTGCTCTTACGCTTGGAACGCTGTGGGCTCTTCTCCCAGTTGCCGTACGCTGTCTGCGCAAAGCGCGCCATCGCCCGGCGAATGTACTGCTCCGCGACTTCGCCTTCGCCCTCGCGAACCAAATCCACCACGCGCTGATGCGCCTCCAGATCGCGGTCCCATGCCGATGTGTCCTGTTTGCTGCCAATGATGCGAATGCGCGCGAATGCAAAAAACGGCAACAAAACGCGGCCCGCGTGCTCTACCAGGTGAGGATTTCCCGAAATCCGGCACAGTTCCAGATGAAATTCGCGGTCTGCATCCACCAGATCGGCGGTAAGATTCTTCTTCGACGCGCGTCGCATCGCATCCACCAGCTGCTGCAGCTCCGCGACGTCGGCCTGCCGCGTGGCCGCCAGCCGTGCGGCCAAGCCTTCGATCGCACCGCGAATCTCATACAGGTGCAGAACATCATGCTCGTTCAGGCTCACCACACGCGCGCTTCGGCCGGAGATCTTGGTGACGAAGCCTTCCTGATGCAGCAGGTTGATCGCCTCGCGAATCGAGCCCTGCGCCACGCCGAGTTTTCTGCCCCAGGTGCCTTCGATGATGCGCACTCCCGGCGGCAGCGCGCCGCTGCTGATCTCGTCTCGCAAACGATTTGCGAGCGCCGATTTCACCAGCGAGCCGGATGCAGGTTGCAGTTTCTTCGATTTGGGCATGGGCGCTTAACGGGGC
>DASXGY010000250.1:0-2123 GCA_036488835.1 Acidobacteriaceae bacterium | reverse complement strand
GGTCAGCACTTTCATCACCTGGTTGGTGCGGTTCGCCACCGATGAGAGATAGACATCCAGCGTATTGTTCAGCAGATCGCGAAGCGTCTCCACCGAATCCAGCAAGCGCAAGACGTGGTCATGGATATCGCGAAAGAAGGGGTAGAGCTCGTCCGGAATGAGATCGGTTTGATCCCGCAGCATCGAATTGCAGGCATCGCGCGTGTTCACCAACACCCGGCGCAGCTCGATCAGCTTTCGTTTCTGGTCGAAGATGCCCTCCACCGTCTCCGGCGAAGGTTCGTCCAGCACGCGGTCCTCCAGCGTATCGATGATCTCGTCGCTCTTGTCGATGGATGGAAAGAACGAGTCCACAATCGTATCCAGGATGAGATAGAGCAGCTTGCCGGGCGGTGGCTCCCCTGGCGCCTTCTGCGCGCGGTCCAGTACGCAATCATTGGAGTGGCGCGCATCGCGCACGCTGATGAAGTAGTCCTTGCCCACAAAGAGGCAGATCGTTCCCAGGGTCAGTTCACCGTGGTCGACCGTCAGAATGTACTTGAGGATGTAGAAGAGATATTCATCCGTCTCTTCGCTCTTCACCCGTTCGTTGTGGCTGCGGCAGTCTTCGATGTGCAGTGGATGCAAGCGATACTGCTCTGCCAGCTCATCGAGCTTCGGATCGTTCGGATCATCGAGCGCGTACCAGGTCAATGCAGTCCCTCACTCTATCTGTATGTGTGCGGCTATCTTTGCAAACGGCGTAGCGCCATGCGCGCCGCGTTATAACCGCACATGCCATGCACCCCGCCGCCGGGCGGCGTCGAAGCAGAGCAGAGATAGAGCGCCGGATCGCTGGTGGCGTAAAAGCGCCAGCCCGGCCGTAGAAAGAGCTGCAGACCATCGACCGCGCCGCCGCTGATGTCGCCGCCTTCCAGGTTTCTGTCCATGTACTCCAGATCGGTGGGTGGAAAGACGCGCCGCGCCAGCACGCAATCGCGGAAGCCCGGCGCGAAGCGCTCCATCTGCGCCTCGATGCGCGGCAGCATATCCTCCGTCGATCCATTCGGCACGTGGCAGTAAGCCCACCCGGTATGCCTGCCCAGCGGCGCGCGGCTGGCATCGAACAACGAAGGCTGCACCACGACGAGGAATGGGTGCTTCGCCGTGCGTCCATGGACGACTGTGGATTCAGACGCGGCAATCTCCGCGTCGTTGCCGCCGACGTGCACCGTGGCTGCCAACGCGCAATCCTTCGCGCGCCACGGAATCGGCTCGCTGAGCGCGTAGTCCACTTTGAAGATGCCCGGCCCGGGACGAAAGCGCGCGAAGCGATGGCGATCGACCGAATGCAGACGAGGCCCTGCCAGCCGCAGCAGCTGCCGCGGCGTGGTATCGCACAATGCGACATCCACCGCGCCCACATCCTCTATTCGTTCGATGGGTGTCGAGGTTTGCACCGTACCGCCGAGCGATTGCAGGTGTGCGATCAACGCATCGGTGATGGCCTGCGAGCCGCCACGCGGAATGGGCCAGCCCACCGCGTGCGCCGCCGCTGCCATGACGATGCCGAAGGAAGCACTGAAGGGCTGCGACGGGCTGAGAAACGAGTGCGCCGACATGCCTGCCATGAGCGCACGAGCGCGCTCACCCCGGAAGGCCATTTGCTCCAACACCGCTGCCGGCAGTGCTCCCAGGACGCCCATCCGCGCCAGCAGCAGCAGATGATGCGGGAATGGTGAAACCGGCTGCAGGATGTCCTCGGCCAGCGGCCACCATCTGCGCACGAACGGCTCCAGAATGCGCCGCCAGCCTGCCCCATCCTCGCCCAGCATCTGGCATTGCTCGTCCAGATCGCGCACCAGCAGCACCGCGGTGCCGTCATCCAGCGGATGCGCCAGCGCAGCCGGCGAGTAAATCCATTCCAACCCGTGAGCGGCAAGCGGCAGCGTGCGAAAGAACGGTGACCCAGCCGCCAGGGGATGCACCGACGATCCGAAGTCGTGCAGGAAGCCGGGCAGCGTGAGTTCAAGTGTGCGTGCGCCGCCGCCAGCAACCGCCTCCGCCTCGTACACCGTGACTGGCATGCCGGCCTGGGCAAGCGTGATGGCGGCGGCCAGCCCGTTCGGGCCCGCACCCACCAC
>DASXGY010000233.1:0-3832 GCA_036488835.1 Acidobacteriaceae bacterium | reverse complement strand
TCGTGGCCGCGGTTGAAGAGGCCGACGGCGACGGAGCCGTCCTTGAGCGGCTTGGACCAGACTTCGAAGGGGCCGTCGGCGCTGACGCGGTCGCCCTGTTTGCCGAGCGGGTCCTGATCGATGGCGATGACATCCTTGTTCATGAGGATGGATTTGGTTTCAGCCGTCATCTGCGAGAGGTCATTTCCGGCAAGCAATGGCGCGGCGAGGATGGCCCACAGGCTCATGTGGGTGAGGTACTCGTTGTATTTCATCTTGCCGTTGCCGACTTCGAGCATGTCGGGATCGTTCCAGTGGCCGGGGCCGGCGTACTTCGCGAGGCCGGCTTGCGAGAAGCCGATGTTGGACATGCTCATGTAGTTGTCCTGGATGTCGTCGGTGGTGCGCCAACTATTGCCACCCACCGTGGGTCCCCACTTCCAGACGGAGTCCCAGCCGTACTGGCAGAGCGAGAAGAAGATGGGGCGACCTGTGGCGACGAGCGCCTTGTGCATTTTCTCGTAGGCGGCGCGCATCATCTGGTACTGCTTTGCCTGGTCGCCGGGCGCCTCCTTTTGCATGATCTCGTGGTAGCTGCAGAGGTCGTATTTGAGGTAGTCGAAGCCCCACGCGGCGTAGGTCTTCGCATCCTGCTCCTCGTGCTGGTAGCTGCCGGTGTAGCCGCCGCAAGTCTTGGGGCCGGGGCCGGAGTAGATACCGATCTTGAGGCCCTTGGAGTGCACGTAGTCGGTGAGCGCCTTCATGTCGGGAAACTTGCTGTTGGGGAGGATGTTGCCGTTGGCGTCGCGATTGCCCTGCCAAGCGTCGTCGATGTTGACGTAGATGTAGCCGGCATCTTTCATGCCGGTGGAGACGAGCTCATCGGCGGCGGTGCGGACATCCTTGTCGGTGACGCGCTTCGCGAAATGGTTCCAGCTATTCCAGCCCATGGCGGGGGTGGCGGCGATTTTGCTTTGTGCGGGGAGGGCGATGGGAAGGGCTAACAGGGCGAGGGTTAGAAGGGTCTTACGCATGGGCTCCTCTGGTACAGGCCGTATGGGCGACGCGCCCTTCGGCGTTTCATATCGCTTTCAGGGGCTGCTTTGTAACGGCTTACACAATAGTGAGGAGACGCGGTGGCGTCAAGGCTGGGTTGACGCGAGTCCTCGGAAAAGCGACACCGAAGCGTCTGCTATTCGCTATCCATTCATGGCCACTTCGATCTAGAGTGTGCGGGTAGTGTTTGAGCCACAACCTCGCAGCATCAGAATCTACACAAGGAGAAAGTCATGAAGATAAGGCAAGTTCTGATCTACGGAGCGTGCAGCGCAGCCCTGTTTGCGGGCGGCGTGGCTGTTGGCCAGCAGGACATCAATCCTCGTGTCCACCCGCACCTTGCCGAAGCTCAGAAGATGATCAGCTCGGCGCAGGGCCAGATCGATCAGGCGCAGGCGGCTTGGAAGGACAAATTAGGTGGACATGCCCAACGCGCCAAGGAGCTGCTGCAACAGGCCGATGGTGAATTGAAACAGGCCGCGGAGTATGCCAATAAATATAAGTAGCCTCTGGATCCAAGACGCAACAGAAAGGCGCCTTCGGGCGCCTCTTCTGTTGCAGTCTGCATTTACTGAGACAGCGGGGTGCTGTAGTGCTCGACGGTGGGGAAGGGATCGTAGAAGTGATGCAGGAGCGCCTTCCATTCCTGATATTCAGGCGAGCCCCGAAAACCGATGGTGTGGTCTTCGAGGGTTTGCCATTCGACGAGGAGGATGTAGCGGGTGGAGTGTTCGAGGCAGCGGCGGAGTTCGTGGGAGATGTATCCGCGTGCTGCTGCGAGGATGAGTGCTGCTCGGCTGAATGCGGCTTCGAAGGCTGCTTCTTCTCCAGGACGGATGTTCAGGATTGCGACTTCGAGGATCATTCATCTCCAACCGGCTCGAAAACTACGATCAGATGCGCGACCGCTCACGGTTGCTTGGCCTCTCGACGATCCATTTCATGACTGAAAGAGTGAACAGACCGGCTACGATATCCAGCACTGTATTCAGCCAATGAGGCGCGGGGATGAGGTCCGGCAGATCAGGGGTGAAGAGTAGTGCCAGCAGAATGAAAACGACCGCGATGCATTTCAGTAGTGTGACAACGAATTCTCGGAATGCTCGCATGTCTGGTTCACTTTGTTCGCGTGTAGTCGCCGCTCTTCCCGCCTGATTTCTTCTCTAACTGGATGCGCTCGATGGTGATGGATTTGTCGAGGGCTTTGGTCATGTCGTAGATGGTGAGGGCGGCGATGGAGGCGGCGGTGAGGGCTTCCATCTCGACGCCGGTGTTCGCCGTGGTGGCGGCGGAGGCGGTGACGGCTACGCCCTTATTCGTCACAGTTGTGATTACGTCGATAAAGGTGAGAGGGAGCGGGTGACACATGGGGATGAGCTCCGATGTGCGCTTGGCGGCCTGGATGCCGGCGATGCGGGCTACTTCGAGTGGATTGCCTTTGGGGTTCTGCGGCAGGGCTTTGAGAACTTTCTTTGAAAGCGCGACGAAGGCGGACGCAGTGGCTTCGCGGCGGGTCGGGGGCTTGGCGCTGACGTCGACCATGCGGGGCTGACCGGATTGGTCGTAGTGGGAGAGCTTGCTCTTGGACTTCTTCGCCATGCGGTGAGTGTAGCCGGGCTACGGCAGAAGGACTTGCACGGCGGCTCCTGCTTCGACCGCGCTGTCGGGCGGCAGGACTACGAAGCAATTGGACTGGGCGGTGGCGGCGAGGTCGCCGGAGCCTTGCCAGGGGATGCGGCGGATGGTGGCGTGATCCCAGTTGGCGTCGAGGTGTGCGGGAAGGAAGCGGGTGATGTCGGCTGGAGGCTCGGGGGCGGTGAGTTGGGCCTGGGCGAAGCGTGGGGCAGGGTCGGCGTCACCGGCGAGCGCGCGGAGAACCGGCGCCGCGAAGAGCAGGAAGGTGACCATGGTGGAGACGGGATTGCCGGGGAGGCCGAAGAAGGGGAGTGGGGTCCTGCCTGATATACGCGCGGGCAGTTCGCCGAAGACGGTGGGCTTCCCGGGCTGGATGCGGACGCCGGTGAAGTGGAAGGTGGCGCCACGTTCGGCGAGTGCCTGTTCGACCAGGTCGTATTTGCCGGCGGAGACGCCTCCGGAGAGCAGTAACAGGTCGCAGGATTGCTGCGCGGTATCGAGGAGCGCTCGCAGATCGTCGAGATTGTCGCGGGCGATCCCGAGGCGAACGGGTTGGCCACCGGCGAGGGCGACCTGAGCGGTGAGCGAGGCACTGTTGGAGTTGCGGATCTGGTGGGGCTCGGGGGTGGCGGCGATTTCAACCAGCTCGTCACCGGTCGCGAGGATGCCCACGCGGGGCTTGGCGAAGACATCGACTTGGGCGGCGCCGACTGCGGCGAGAGCGGCGATGTGGCTGGCGGCGAGGCGCGTCCCGGCGGCGACGAGCGAGTCGCCGCGGCGGGCTTCACTGCCGGCGGTGACGATGTGGCTGCCGGCGCGGAGTTTGCGGCCTTCGCTGAGACGGATGCGGCTGTCGGCAATCTCGACGTGTTCGAGCATGACCACTGCATCGGCCCCGGCCGGGACGGGTGCTCCGGTCATGATCTCGAGTGCGCTGCCGGGGGAGAGCGATTGCGCCGGCGCGGGGTCGCCGGCGCGGAGGATGCCGGCTACGGGCAGCCAAGCGCCAGTGACGAGCGCCGCGGTCTGGACGGCGTAGCCGTCGCGGGTGGAGCGATGGAAGGGCGGGAGATCGCGATCGGCGGAGATGGGGGCGGCGAGGACGCGATGGACGGCTTCGAGGAGCGGGACTTGCTCCACGTTTAGCGTGCCGCCGCCGGGG
>DASXGY010000208.1:0-4486 GCA_036488835.1 Acidobacteriaceae bacterium | reverse complement strand
GGGGCCAGATGCCCGGCACTCGCCATCACGCATTCCCCCTCTGCGCCCAATCGCAGCACCAGGCAGGTGACAAATCCGCCGCGCAGCCGCCCATACAGCCGCCGGTTCAGTCCCGTCAGAATCGCCGCCGGATCTTCTGTAATCTCCACCAGGCTGCGCAGCGCGCCCACAATCAGCGAAACTGTCATCGCCGCCTTCAGCCCCTTGCCGCTCACATCGCCGACGATCAGCAGCGCCGATTCCTGCGGCAACGGGATCACCTGAAAGAAGTCCCCGCCCACCTCCTGCGCCGGTCTGTAGGCGCTGGTCACTGCATAGCCGGGCAGCGCGGGCAGCGTATTTGGAACCAGTAGTTGTTGCAGCTCCTGCGCGCTGCGGTACTCCTGTTCCAGCACGCTGCGCCGCCTGCTTTGTTCCCCGGTATAGCGCAAGACTGCATAGACGATCGAGATCAGCAGAAGTGTGTCTAGCACCGTCGGTACGTCGAATTGGTTGCCGGCGATGGTGAACAGCGGTACGCCGATCTTGTCCGCTACCGTCCAGTGCGTCCAGCGGTCTCCCAGACCGGTGCTGCTCTGGAACGCCGTATACAGATCCGCCAGCAGAGCGCAGACGGCCACCATCCACCGCACCGCATCCAGCCGCTTGCGGAATGCGAAGGCGACCAGCACTATGCCGTACGCCTCCAGAATCAGGCATGGGATGGTCAAACCGACATCGGCCAGCAGAAAGAACCGAGGAGCGCGGCTCCAGTCGAAAAACTGCAACGACCCCTCCAGCAACTGAAGCCCAATGGTCATCACCGCGAAGATCCGCGTCCACTGCACCAGCCGGCGATTCTCCCTCAGACCCAGCAGATACAGCAGCAGGAACCACAGAGCCGCGTCTTCCAGCGAAAATATGATCCCGTCGAGGCCGTAGGAAATCCGCCACGGCGTCCCGGGAAGTGCGATCAGCAGCAGAAGCAGCGGACGCACCATATACAACGCCAGCCAGAACAACATCCATTGCCGGCGATTGCGCAGCCATGCCACCAGCGCCATCAAACTCATCACCGTGCACAGCAGCGTCAGGCCAAGAGCGTATTGATGGCTCTCCAGCCACCTGTATTCGGCTGTGGCCTTCAATCCTGCAATCGCTTCGGCGCTTCCCAGCAGCGGCGTACGGACCAGCCCTCCCGTATCCGGCGAGCTCCAATAGGCGTAGGGCGCCTTCCATACCCGGATCGCCAGCACCCCGGTGCCCGCCTGGGCATCCGCCGCTCCCAGCACCACCATCTGCGGCCACGGCGTCGCGTACCACTCGGCATGGGGTGGCACCTTGCCATAGCTCCCCGCCAGCCTGCCGTTCCAGTACACCTCGCCCGCATCCTCCACCGCAGGCAGCAGCACCGCCAGCTTCCAATCTTTCCCGGCAGGCAACGCCGAGGGCGCAAGAACCAGATGCCGCCGGTACCACGCAAATCCCGTGGCATCCCGATAGCCTTGTCCCTCCCACGGCCGCCCCACCTGAATCCGTGCCCACCCAGAGTCGTCGAGCGCAGGCGACGCCCACGCTGGATCGTCGCCCAGATGAAACTCCCACGCTCCATTTAGCGGCACAGAATGAGGACCGAACTCCTGCACCGGCAGCGGCGCACGCGCAGTCGCCTGCGCTTGCCCATGCGCCAGTCCAGCCCCCGCGGCCAGCAAGGCGCACAGGAAAGCCCGGAGAAGCGGATGGACGAGACCTCGCATCGTGCGTGAATCATATCCCGCGAACCGCAAGAGACAGCCCCGCATTTTGCGGACCGAGTGACTCGGAGCTCGGTTCAAATTTCCCGCCGAAAGGGCTTGACAGCTATGTAGTGTTGTAGCTAACTATAACACTACATCCTGGTCGAGTAGCAGAAGCATGGCTCAGCGGTCCTGACCCGGAGCAGAAGTTGAGGAGGATCCACATGAACGTCGCTCGTCTTACGCTCTCCGTTTTCCTGATAACCCTCTCCACCGCAGCGTTCGGCCAGTCCGGCGCGCAGAAGTCCTTCGACAGTCTGAAAACTCTCGCCGGCACCTGGGAGGGCCGCGTGACTACCGTCCCGAAGATGGAAGGCATGGGGGACATGGCAAATGTCCAAATCACGCTGCGCGTGACCTCGCGAGGAAACGCGATCGTGCATGAGATGAAGGCAGCGGGAACGGCGGACGACCCGACGCGTTACGACCATCCCGTCACCATGCTCTATATGGACGGCGATCGCTTGCTGCTGACGCACTATTGCGATGCCGGGAACAGGCCGCGCATGGAAGCCAGTGCCTCGCCGGACGGGAAGAAGGTGGACTTCAGCTTTCTCGATCTCTCCGGCGGCAATGAGCACGGACACATGTATCACGCCGTCTTCACCACGGTCGACGCCAACCACCACAGCGAGGACTGGACATACATGATGCCGGGAGACAAGCCGGTCCGTGCGCACATGGACCTGCAGCGGGTAGACCTGCAACGGACAGATCTGCAGCGCACAAAAGCCGGCAGCGCTCTGCCTGGCAAGTAAGCTTATTCGGAAACCCAATGGACCGTGAGTGGAATGACAGTCAGCCGATTTACCGCCAGCTTCGCGACCGGGTGGTCGCGATGATACTCGACGGCGTTCTCAAGGAAGGCGACCCTCTGCCATCCGTACGCAACGTCGCGGCCGAATATCGCGTCAATCCGCTCACCGTCCTGAAGGGCTATCAACAGTTGGTAGATGAGGGCTTGGTCGAGACCAGACGGGGCCGCGGCATGTTCATCAATGACGGAGCGCGCACTCTGTTGCTGCAGGGAGAACGCCAGAAGTTTCTTGCCGAAGAATGGCCCCGGATGTACGCAACCATTCAGCGGCTCGGGCTCAAAGCGGAAGACCTGCTGAACGGCGCACCCCCGCGATCGAAATCAAATGCGAAAAAGGAGGAACGCTGAAGCCATGGCAGCCATAGCGGCACGCGGACTCCGCAAGAGCTTCGGCACAACCATCGCGCTGGATGGCGTCGATCTGCACGTAGAGGAGGGCCGCATCCTTGGACTCATCGGCCCCAACGGCGCGGGCAAGACCACTCTGCTCAACGCGATTGTTGGCCTTACTCCTTATCAGGGTGACCTCACGGTGCTCGGGCGCGATCCCTGGACCCGACGCGACCGGCTCATGCAGGATGTCTCGTTCATCGCCGATGTCGCCGTATTGCCGCGCTGGATGCGAGTTTCGCAGGCGTTGGACTATGTAGCCGGCGTGCATCCTCGATTCGATCGCGCAAAAGCGGAAGCCTTGCTGGCGAAGACCACCATCGCGCGCGACCGCAAAGTCAGGGAATTGTCCAAGGGCATGGTGACTCAGTTACACCTCGCGCTGGTCATGGCCATCGACGCGAAACTGCTGGTGCTGGACGAGCCGACGCTGGGACTTGACGTTCTCTTCCGCAAGCAGTTCTACGATTCGCTGTTGAACGATTACTTCGATCGCAGCCGCACCATCGTGATCACCACCCATCAGGTAGACGAGCTCCAGGACGTTCTCACCGATGTCATCTTCCTCGATCGCGGTCGCATCGTATTCAGCCGCAGCACCGACGAGTTCGAATCGCGCTATGTGGAAGTGATGGTGAATCCCGAAACCGTCGCCGCGGCGCGGCAATTCAAGCCGATTCACGAGCGCCAGGTCTTCGGCCGCAGCATCCTGCTCTTCGATGGTGTGGATCGCCGGCAACTCGCCGAGTTTGGCGATCTCCGCACCCCCAGCATCGCCGACCTATTCGTTGCCGTCCTGGGCAAGCAGGCCGGTGTGGCGCCCGATGTTGCACCCGAACTGGCAACACACAACGCGGCCAAAGGAGCGGCTCGATGAATACTCAATCCGGCAATATGCCCACCGGCAACCTGTCTGAGCCCTTCGAAGCGCAGACCGCTGCGCCGGCCGTCTTGTCGGCGACGCGGCCCATGTACTGGTCGGTGCGGCGCGAGTTGTGGGAGAGCCGTTCCATCTATGTCGCTCCACTGGCCGCGGCTGCCGTATTTCTCGTCGGCTTTCTCGTCAGCTTGATTCATCTGCCGCGACAAATGCACATCTCGATCCTTGACCCTGCGCACCAGCGCGCAGCCATCGTGACGCCATACGACATGGTCGCGGGGCTGCTCATGTTCACCTGGATGATCGTGGGGGCGTTTTATTGTATCGGCGCGCTGCACGGCGAACGTCGCGACCGCAGCATCCTGTTCTGGAAGTCGCTGCCCGTCTCCGATCTCACCACCGTACTCGCGAAGGCGAGCATCCCCTTCGTGGTTCTCCCCGTGCTCACTTTTGTGATTACCGTTGTTACGCAATTCATCATGCTTCTGTTAAGCACAGCCGTATGGTCGGCAAGCGGCCTGCATGTCGCGACACTCTGGACGCAGTTGTCGTTTCCCCGGATGTCACTGATGCTGCTCTACCACCTCGTGACCGTTCACACACTCTGGTATGCGCCCTTCTATG
>DASXGY010000206.1:0-3247 GCA_036488835.1 Acidobacteriaceae bacterium | reverse complement strand
TTGCTTGGCGGATTCGAGACGCAGTTCGGCGAGACGCTTCTTGGTCTTGAAGCGGGTGATGCCGGCAGCCTCTTCGATGATGGCGCGGCGGTCGTGCGGTTTGGAGCTGAGGAGCTGGCCGATGCGCTCCTGCTCGATGATGGCGTAGCTCTCCGGGCCGAGGCCGGTGCCCATGAAGATGTCCTGAATGTCGCGTAGCCGACATAGCTTCCCGTTGAGGAGATATTCGCTGTCGCCGGAGCGGAAGAGACGACGGGTGACGATGATCTCGCCGGCACGTGCCGGGGTTCGTTGGAATTTGCGGCGGCGGATTTTCAAGACCACCGCGTTCTGCGTCGCGACGGCGACGCCGCCATCCTGCGATGTACTCTGGGCGCTCTCGATTTCTTGAGCGGGAACGGCCTCCTGCTCTTCGCCTTCAAGGACAGTGCCGGGCTGGGCTTCGGCGATGATTTCGTCGGTCTCGATGGAGCGCGCCTGGCGCTGCGCGTCTTCATCCCAGTCGCCGTTGGCGGCGACGATCCCAGCGCCGTTGGCGGCGACGATCCCAGCGCCGTTGGCGGCGACGATCCCAGCGCCGTTGGCGGCGACAGTCCCATTGCCGTTGTAGTGAGATCCGTCCATCCGCTCTTCGGCGGGCAGCGCTTCATCGGCGAGCGGACCTTCGCCGTAGGCGTCGGGGTCGATGAGGGTGAGGGAGACCTCGGCCATGCCGAGCGCCTTGCGATCGCGCGTGCCGGCAAAGATGACATCTTCCATTTTTGTGCCGCGCAGGGTGCGGGCCGACTGCTCGCCGAGGACCCAACTGACGGCATCGAGGATGTTCGACTTGCCGCAGCCATTGGGGCCGACCACGGCGGCCATGCCCTGACCAGGCAGGGTAAGCTCGGTGCGGTCGCAGAAAGACTTGAAGCCGAGGATCTGGATTTTCTTGAGCTTGAGCATTGGTACACCCTTGGGAGCGGAGGCAGAGCCTGAGCGAGGCTCCTATTCCACTCGAACACAGTCTTGCCAAGAATGGTAGCCGGGGCGGAGGGGCGATTCAATAGAGATACCCCTACCTATTGTGGATAAGGGGGCTCGAATTGCAAGTCCTTGGGTGCGGGATGCACTTGAGCGCGGAATGACCCAAAAAGGGCCCCAAAATGGCTTTGGATATGACCCGGGAACGGTGCAGGATCCACGTGGCCGCTCAGGCTTGCCCGGTTCAGGTTTGCCGGTTCAGGGCTTCTGGTTCAGGGCTTCTGGGTGGGGCGCATGCGGACTTCGCTGATGAAGGATTGCGGCGGCTGGGTGACCAGCATGGCGACGACGTTGGCGATATCGCCGGCTTGCAGCATCTTGCTCCGGTCTTTTCCGCCGCGGCCGAACTCGGTGTTGACCGAGCCGGGAGCGACGACGGAGACGCGGATGTTATGGGCGCGCAGCTCCTCGGCGGCGGAGTACGTCAGCCCGTTGAGCGCCCATTTGGAGGCGGCATACGCGGCGCCATTGGGGAGCGGTCCCTGGCCGGCGAGCGAGGAGATGTTGACGATGTAGCCGACGCCGCGCGCGATCATGCCGGGGACGACGGAACGCATTAGCAGGAAGGGCGCACGCAGGTTGGTGGAGAGCACCGCGTCGTAGTCATCGACAGGCATCTGGTGCAGTGGAGCGCCGATTCTGCCGATGCCGGCGGCGTTGATGAGGATGTCGCAATCGGCGGCCGCTTCGATGCGCGAGGCGAGGGCGGCGATCTCGGAAGCGGAGGTGAGATCGCAGGGAAGGATCTCCGCTGCTGCACCTGTTTGGGCGATCTCCTGTTGGACCGTCGTGAGAGCCGCACGATCCCGTGCGACGAGCAGGAGGCGAGCGCCGAGTTGCGCCAGGCGCAGCGCGATGGCGCGTCCGATGCCGCGCGATGCGCCGGTAACCAGAGCGGTGCTGCCGGTCAGTGGTGAAACAGCGGCTGAGGCGGAGGTGTTTTTTTCTGGTTGGTTTTGGCTGTCGGGCATATCTGTCGGATGATGCTTACAGGGGCGATGTAACTTCGTCCCACGAAGAGAATGTCTCGGCAATGTCATTTATGCGGAGTGTCGTTCACGGGGCGAGTCAACGCGGTGGGGCGCATTCGCATCTCTAAGCATGATTCCAGACGTATGAGGCGGCCCGCGCATGCATCCCGCTTGCATGGGAGAAGGCTGGTTCTTATAATCCACCCACATTGCCGCGCCGTTTCTTTTCCGGGGACAAATCGATGGACGCATCGCTGGTATGGGTGCGTGTATTCGCCAGAGCCCTGGATGTGAAGACTGCAGGTACAGAGTTTCGGATATAAATCGCTGCACTTCTCTTAGGAGCGTTGAATGAAGAAGGTCGCCTTAGCTTCTCTGCTGGCAATCGCTACCAGTACGCTGTGTGCCGCACCATTCGCCCTGGCCCAGGCCGCGGCGTCGGGTGGGGCTGCCCAGCAAATCACCATCAAAGATCCGGCCGAGTACAACGACTACTCGAACGCGATCAGCCAGTCCTCGCCTGCGGCGAAGGCCTCTGCCATTGAAGCGTTCCTCACCAAGTACCCGAACTCGGTGGTGAAGGAAGAGATGCTGGAGCAACTGATGGCTGCCTACCAGGCGACCAACAACATGGACAAGACAGTGGACGCGGCGCAGCGCCTGCTGCAGACCGATCCGAACAACCTGCGGGCCCTGGCCATCACGGTGTATATCAAGAAGGCGCAGGCAGCCCAGAAGTCGACGCCCGCCGAACAGCAGCCATTGCTGGACGAGGCAGCGGCGAGCGCACAGAAGGGAATTGCCGCCCAAAAGCCGGCAAACATGGCCCAGGCCGACTTCGACAAACTGAAGGCGGCGACGACGCCGATCTTCTACAGCGCGATCGCCCTGGATGACCAGCTGAAGAAGGATTATCCGGGAGCGGAGGATGCCTTCAAGAAGGAGCTGCAAGCGGTGCCGCCAGCCCAGACGCAGACCGGTCCGCAGCTGAACGACACATACCTGCTGGGACAGGCGTACGCGCAGCAGACGCCGCCCGATCTGAAGAACGCCGTGTGGTTCCTGACCCGCGCCGCGCAGTATGCTCCACCGGCGGCGAAGGACCAGATCGAGAAGGCAGCCGAGTACTACTACAACAAGTACCACGGGGGCATGGACGGCTTTGACCAGGTGAAGACGCTGGTGACGCAGTCGGTGCTTCCGCCGGACAGCTACAATCCGACGCCCGCACCACCGCCGCCATCGCCGGCCGA
>DASXGY010000120.1:0-5502 GCA_036488835.1 Acidobacteriaceae bacterium | reverse complement strand
GAGTCGAGCAGGCCGTTCAAATTGCTGGCGCGGGTGCGCAGCGTGCTCTCTGCCTGATTCGCATTGCGATAACGCGCCTGCAGGGTCATGAACTCGTCCGCGATGTTGATGGCCGCCAGCACCGCCACGCGCAGCGAGTCCACCGTCGTACCCTGCGCCGCTACCGCGCGCATCTTGGTATCGACGAGGTTGGCCAGCCGCTCGATGTACACGGGGTCCTGCCCGCGCAGATGGTAGGGCTGGTCGTAGATCTCAACGGTGACGCCTTGGCTGGTATCGTTCATCGCGGGCTGGGTCTTCTCCTTTAACTTAACTGGCGCACTCTGAAGCTACTCGCTGAATTCGTCCAGATGCTTCAACAACCGCTCGACGCGGCCGCGTACGTGGTCCCGCTCCTGCTGCAACTGGCCGATCTCGCTCTCCAGCCGCGTGGATTGCTCGGAGCGAGTGGAGAGTTGCCGCTCCAGCTCGGCGCTATGCCGTTCGAGTTCTTCGACCTTCGCTGTGGCCGCCGCGTGTGCCTCACGCTCGGCCTTCAGCAGCTCCACTGCGCGTAGAACGCGCTCTTCGAGAGCCTGAAAATCGGCTACTGCCAGGGTATCCGCGCCCTGATCGCTGATGTCCATTGCTGCCGCTGCCATACATCCTCACAACATGGGGGAAATGATGCTTGCCTTTGCCGCAGTATATCGCCAATGCAAACGCGCGAAGGCAAATCCGATTCGCCCCCTGTGCATATGTGTGCCCTAATTGACAACCTCTCGCAAGGGCATGGTTGTGTTATGCGCGCAGCCGGCCGCCTAGCGACTCCAGTGCGGTGACGATGCTGGTCGACCACGCGTGCAGCTCCTCGTCGCGCAAGGTGCGCTCGGGCGACTGGAAGATGGTCGAGACCAGCATGGAGTAGTGGCCCGCGGGCACGGCCTTGCCCTTGGTGTCGCGGAAGATCTCGGCCGGGCGGTATTCCTGCAGCTCGGCGATGTTGAGACCTGCGAGCGCGGAGCCGACCGTCTCCCAGTGGACCGCGTCCGGGAAGACGAGCGAGAAGTCACGCCGCACCGGCTGGTAGCGCGAAATCTCACGCGCGGCGGGCTGGCGCAGCGAGAGACGGAAGAGCCGGTCGAGATAGATCTCGCCGACAAAGACCGTTTGCCGGAGCTTGCGCCTGGAGCTTTCTTCGGGATGCAGCTCGCCGAAGTAGCCGATGGTCGAGCCATCGACCACGCAGCGCGCGGCGCGGCCGGGGTTCAGCCAATGGGGCAGCAGGCCGCTCTCCGGCGGGAAGGCGTCGTAGTAGATAGCGCGAGCGGCGAAGTGGCTGGTGAGCGCTTCGACGACACCTTTGAGGTCGTAGAAATCGATGCTGCGCGCGGAGTGCAGGCCATCGCGAAGCTGGCCGGTGGCACCGAAGGCGAGCCATTGCGCCTCATCGACGCGATCGGGTGAGCCAGTGAAGACGGTACCCATCTCGAAGAGGCGCACATCGTCCACATTGCGATTCAGGTTGTGCGCGAGCATGGTAAGCATGCCGGGCACCAGCGATGGACGCAGCATACCCGCCTCTTCGCTGAGCGGATTGTCCATGGCGACGGCGATGCCGGGCTGCGCGGAAAACGTAGCTGCGTCGGTGGCAGAACAGAAGGTGGAGGAGATGGCCTCGTGGTAGCCGGCAGAAAGCAGAAGCGCGCGTACAGCCGCATGCTTCGGCGCATGCGGCAGCTCCAACACTGTGCCCGAGAAGCTGGGCAGCGTGTTGGCGAAGCGGTTGTAGCCATAAACGCGCGCGACCTCTTCGACCAGGTCGATCTGGCGTTCGAGGTCGAGCCGCCAGCTTGGCAGCGTGACGGCGTAGCGGCCTTCGCCGCTGGATGCGAGCGTACATCCGAGCGCGCGCAGGACGCCGGTGGCGACTTCGTCGGTGATGCCGGGGCCGTCGCTGGTTCGGCCGAGCAGTTGCGCACAACGCTGAACCGAAAAGGCGATGGGACGCCGCGCTGCGACACGCGCCAGGACCTGTGGGATGACGACGTCGACCAGGTCGCCTTCGATGTGACCGCCGCTTTCGAGAATCAACTGCGAGACCAATGCGGATGCGACGGGTGGCGCGTGGAAATCCGCGCCTCGCTCGAAGCGATGCGAGGCATCGGAGTGGATCCCATGGCGACGGCTCATGCGGCGGACCACTGCGGGATCGAACCATGCGGCTTCGACGAGGATGTTCTTCGTCTCCGGCGTAATCATGGTCTCCCAGCCACCCATGACGCCGGCGAGGCCAAGAGCCTTCTTCTCATCAGCGACGACAACATCGTCGGCATCGAGGATACGATCCACACCGTCGAGCGTCTTGAGTTTTTCTCCAGCTCGCGCGCGTCGGACGAGGATGGCGCCCTCGATCTTGTCGAGGTCGAAGGCATGCGTGGGATGCCCCATGCCAATCAGCACGTAGTTGCTGGCATCGACGGCATTGAGAATCAGCTTCTGTCCCAGCGCCGCGAAGCGCTCTGCGACGATGCCCTGGGATGCGCCGATCTTGACGTTACGCAGGATGCGGGCGGTGAAGCGGCCACAGGCGTCGGGCGCCTCGATGCGGACGGGATGACCCGCGCCGGGCTTGGCGGCGGGCAAGGTCGTATCGAGCGGTGCGAGCGTGAGCCCGTAGATCGCCGCCGCCTCGCGCGCAATGCCGTAATGGTTCATGGCGTCGACGCGGTTCGTGGTTATGTCTGTTTCGTAGAGTGATCCGCCAACGGGCGCAGCCACGTCGAAGACGCCTTCCACGGCGATGCCGCGGAGAGTCAGATCGTCGGCGAGCGTGCGGTCGTTCGCGTCGAACGGCGGCAAGTATGCGCGGAGCCAGGCGCTGAGTATGTTCACGCGAACTGCTCCAGAAACCGCACATCCCCGGAGAAGAGCAGGCTGATGTCGCTGATGCCGTATTTCATCATTGCGATGCGGTCCAGGCCCATGCCGAAGGCGAAGCCGGAGATCTTCTCCGGGTCGTAGGCGGGCTGCTTTTCGCGCACGAAGCCGAAGACTGCCGGGTCCACCATGCCGCAGCCCAGCAGCTCAATCCAGCCGCTGTGCTTGCACTTGCGGCAGCCCTTGCCGCCGCAGAAGATGCAGGAGATCTGCACGTCTGCACTGGGCTCCGTGAACGGGAAGAAGGACGGGAAAAAACGCGTCTTCACGCTCGATCCGAAAAAGGCCTTCATCGCGTGGTCGAGCGTGCCCTTGAGATCGCCGAAGGTGATGCCCTCGTCCACGCACAGCCCTTCGAGCTGGTGAAAGATGGGCGAGTGCGTGGCGTCGGCGGCGTCGTTGCGATGCACCTTGCCGGGGATGACGAGCCGGATGGGCGGCGGCTGCTGCTCCATGGTGCGGATCTGCACTGGCGAGGTGTGGGTACGCATCAGCAGGCGGTCGCGCAGCGGCTTGCGCTCCTGTCCCACGACAACGAGAGTGTCCTGCGTATCGCGCGCCGGATGGTTGGGGGGGAAGTTCAGCGACTCGAAGTTGTAGTAGTCGGTCTCGACCTCGGGGCCGGTGCCGACGGAGTAGCCCATCGCCGCGAAGATGCTCACAGCCTCATGCCAGGTACGGAGGATGGGGTGCTCCGCGCCGATCTGCGGGCGCGTGCCGGGGAGCGTGACATCTATAACTGCGCCGGTCGCGACGCGATGTTTGCCGGCAGCGGCATCGGTCAGCAAGGTTTCGATGCGTTCCTTGAGCGTATTGAAGCGCTGGCCGAGGGGACGGCGGGCCTCCGGTGGAGCCGTTTTCAGCCAGGCATCGCTGACCGTTTTGAGGCGGCCGTGCTTGCGTCCCAGCCACTCCAGCCGGAAGTGCTCAACGGCATCGGCGCCGTCGAGCGAGCCGGCGGCGCGCTCCAGATCGGCGGTCAGCGAGCGAAAGGCTCGGTCCAGAGCGGCATCGTCATAGCCGCCCAGTGCAGGGATCGATTCGTCGGGCATGGTCAAAGGTCAGGATAAATCAGCGTCCGGTTGCTTCGGCCCGAGCGGTTGTGACTGTGATCTACGGCGCGTATGCTGGCGCCTGCGCTGGGCGCGCATCGCCGAGCCCCGGTTCCCGACAAGCTAATTTGCATTTGAAGGAGATACCCATGAGCCAAACTGTGACACCGTACCTGACCGTGAGCAACGCTGCCGCGGCCATCGATTTCTACAAGAAGGCCTTTGGCGCCGAGGAGGTAGTGCGTCATCTGGCGCCGGACGGCAAGCGCCTGATGCATGCCCACCTGAAGGTGCTGGGCATGGACCTGATGCTCTCCGATGATTTTCCTGATCACATGAGCGGCCGCAGCCGCACGCCGGAGGCCTTTGGGGGCTCGCCCGTGACCCTGCACCTGCACACCGATGATGTGAACACGCTGTGGGCCAACGCACTGGCGGCCGGCGCCAAGGTCACGATGCCGCTGCAGGATCAGTTCTGGGGCGAACGATACGGGCAGTTCACGGATCCCTTTGGGCACTCATGGTCGGCAGGGCAAACGTTGAGGCAGGTAAGCCAGGAGGAGTTTGAAGAGGGCGCTAAAGCCGCGTTTTAAACGGGCCCTAAATAAGAAGGGGCGCGGCCAATGGCCGCGCCCTTCTTGTTTGCTCTGCGAATCTGGTTAGGCGGCGATTTGGCCGTGGCTGGCGACACTCGTCTGGCGCGAGCGGCGCACCAGCGCTTCCACGCCGAAGGCCACGCCCGTCACCAGCAAGGTGGAGACCAGGTCATTGCGGTAGAAGGGAATTGCCGCGGCATAGCAGGCGGTGAGTCCGCCCAGCGTGTGCGGATACATGCCGGAGCCGACCCATACCGCATAGTTGCTGACCGCGAAGAACGAGGTGGATGCAAGCAGCGAGCCAGAGACGACGCGCGTCACGTTGGTCCGCTGCTTCAGCAGCAGAGAGCCCAACACCAGCACCGCGGCGTACCAGAGCCAGGTGATGAGGTAGTCCTGCGCGTGGAAGGCCATGCGATAGACGCGAGTGGTGAGGAAGACGTCCATGGCCATGAGCGGCACCAGGGCCCAGGCTGCCTGGCGCAGGGGACGGCGCGCGCCGAAGTAGAGCAGCGAGCCACCCACGGCAGTGAAGTTGAACCAGCCGGAGAGAGCGGCGAGGCGGCTGGCAAGGGCGGCCAGGATAAGCACGAACGCGGACATAGGCGACCTCGAAGTCTGACTAACAGTCTAATTTTAGAGCATTTCTCCCGAAAAAGGCGCGATCTTTCCCGTAGAACCGTCGCCAGGCTGGCTGCCGGATCAGTCCTGCGGCCGCCCATCCATGTAGGTCGCCTCAATCTGGCCGTTGGGCGCCACGAAGACGGAGCCGGAGAGCGGCCTGCGGCGCTCGTGGGCACCAAACCAGTCGGTGTAGCCGAAGCGCATGTCGTGGAAGTTCACCTGCTCAAAGTGCTGGCCGGCATCCTGCGGCAGGCCGGGCGGGGTGCCGGGGCCGATGTCTTCGACCAGCGGGAACTGCGACGAGTCGAGAT
>DASXGY010000164.1:0-4965 GCA_036488835.1 Acidobacteriaceae bacterium | reverse complement strand
GTGAGTGCGCGCTGCGGCAGCAGCCGCCGGCGAATGGTCTCGCCAATGGCGTCCCAGGTGCTGGTACCGGTTTCGAGCGCGAGCCGCTCCAGCGTGTCCAGCGTCGACCGGCCGATGCCGCGCACCGGGGTGTTGATGACGCGCTGCAGTGCGATGGAGTCATGCGGGTTCTGCACCAGCTTGAGATAGCTCAGCAGGTCCTTGATCTCTGCACGCTCGTAGAAGGAGAAGCCGCCCACCATCGTGTACTGGATGCTGTAGCGGCGCAGCGCCTCTTCCACTAGCCGCGACTGCGAATTCGTGCGATAGAGCACAGCGACGCGGGGCGGCTCATTGCCTTCGCCGGCCTTGCGCAGATATTTCTGGATGTAGTCGGCGATGAACAGCGCCTCGTTTTCACCGTCCGGCGCCTCGTAGTAGCCGATCTTGGAGCCGCCCTCCCGCTCCGTCCACAGGTTCTTGCCCTTGCGCTGGGCGTTGCGCCCGACCACCGCGGATGCTGCTTCGAGAATCACCTGCGTGGAGCGGTAGTTCTGCTCCAGCCGGATGGTCTTCGCTTCGGGAAAATCCTTCTCAAACTCCAGGATGTTGCGGATGTCCGCACCGCGCCAACTGTAGATGCTCTGGTCCTCATCGCCGACCACGCAGACATTGTGGTGTTCGCCGGCGAGCAGCTTCATCAACTCATACTGCGGACGGTTGGTGTCCTGGTATTCGTCGATCATGATGTAGCGGAAGCGGCGGTTGTAGCGCTCGCGCGTCTCGCCGCTGGCCTTCAGCAGCCGCACCGTTTCGAGCAGCAGATCGTCGAAGTCGAGCGCGTTGTTTTTCAGCAGCTCCTTCCGATAGACCTCGTAAAGCTGCGCCACGCGCTCGCTGATGGGGTCGCTCGATCCCAGGTAATACTCCTGCGGATCGATCATGTGGTTCTTGGCCCAACTGATCTTTCCCAGCACGGTGCGCGGGGTCAGCGTCTTGTCGTCGAGCGACATGCGCCGCATCGCCTGTTTCACGATGGCCTGCTGATCGCTCTCGTCGTAGATGGCAAAGCTGCGAGTGCGTCCCTGGTCGCCGATGCGCAATGCCTCGATATCGCGCCGCAGCACGCGCACGCAAAAGGAATGGAAGGTCGAGAGCTGCGGCTTGGACAGGGTCGAGCCGGCCAGCAGCTTGTCCACGCGCTCGCCCATCTCGGCGGAGGCCTTGTTGGTAAAGGTGACGGCCAGAATCGAATCCGGCGCGACGCCCTTAGCCTCAATGAGATACGCGATGCGATGCGTGATGACGCGCGTCTTCCCCGAGCCGGCGCCGGCCAGGATCAGTACCGGCCCATCCGTGGCCTCCACGGCGGCACGCTGTTGCGGATTCATCTTTTCAAGCAGGGGGTTCACAGGGTGGCGTCTCGGTGGGAACTTCTCTTCCAGTGTATCGCCGCCGGCGATGCGATCGCGTGTGCGCAAAAGCTGCGCATTCGCTAATCTGGAGGAGCTCTAAAAAAGATCTTCAACGGCCGCCCGAATATTTGGCAATGAATCTGTCCCCCTCCAGCGAGCCTCCCGCACAACGCAACGTTTGCGTCTTTTGCGCGTCCAGCAACGGCGCGGAACCCATCTTTCTTGAAGCGGCTAAAGCGCTGGGGCGGAATATCGCCGAGCGCCGCTGGCATCTGGTGTACGGCGGCGCTGACATCGGCCTGATGGGCGCGCTGGCAGATGCAGCGCTCGGCGGCGGCGCGGTCACGGGCGTGATTCCGCGTGCGCTGGCCGACCGGAGATTTCCCACCGGGGTCTAACGCAATTGATTGAAGTGGACAGCATGCACGAGCGCAAGGCCGAGATGGCGCGGCGCGCCGATGCGTTTCTGGTGCTGCCCGGCGGCCTGGGCACGCTCGACGAGATGTGCGAGATTTTGACCTGGGGACTGCTTGGCATTCACGACAAGCCGGTCGTGCTCATCAACATAGCCGGCTATTGGGACCCGTTCCTGGGCATGTTGGATGCGGCGGTCGCCGCCGGCTTTCTGCACTCCGCGCATCGTGCGCTGTCCCTGGTGGCGCGGGATGCGCATGCCGCCTGCGACGCAGTAGCGCGGATCTGATACCGATCGCGGTGAAACTCCACGTGCCCGTCATCCGTCTATAACACTCGCCCACCTCTGTTTCCGTGAGGATCCGTTTGAGGTTTGTCGTCTACGGCATTTCTCCTGTTGCTATGCCCTGCCCACGAGTGGCCATATGCAGCTTTCTTGACGAAAAAGCTGCGTGAATAGCGATCCCCTGATCTACAGCTACAGGAGAATGCTCTATCCTGACAGGACGCATGCAGCAGCACCCCGCCTTTTCCAAGCTCCACTGCTACCTATTGACAGCAGTTCTGGCCGGCTTCATTCCAGCCGGCATGGCGCACGCGCAGACGGACGTGGCTAGTGCGAGCCTTCCCGATGCGCCCGTCCCCCAACAGAGCACAGCACCCATCAGCACATCGACGCCGGCGAATGTCCAGGACGTAAACGCTCCGGACCCGCAGCAGACAAAGCAGCCGCCAAGCTCCGACGAGGTATTGCGGCAGGAGGAAAAGCAGCGCGCCTTCGGAGTCATGCCCATGTTCCAGACGGTGTCGCTGGCGAATTCGAAAAACATCCCGGCTCTGCGCCCGAAGCAAAAATTTCAACTCATGTTGAAGAGCACGACCGACCCATTTGTCTTCGCCCAGGATGCCGTCCTCTCCGGCATAGGCCAGGCGCGCAACACGAACTCGGGTACCGAGACCGTAACCAATCCGAATGGGACGACGAGCCAAGTCCGTTGGGGCTTCGGTCAGGGCGCGTCCGGCTACTTCAAACGCTTCGGCGCCTCCTATGCGGATACGGCGGACGGCAACTTCTGGGGCAATGCCGTGCTGCCGGTTCTGCTCAAGGAGGACCCCCGCTATTACCGCATGGGCTACGGTTCGTTCGTGCGGCGTTTTTCTTACTCCGCGGAGACCGCCTTATGGTGTCGCCGCGACAATGGCACATGGGGGCCGAATTATGCCAACGTGGCCGGCAATTTCATCTCCGGCGGCATCTCGAACCTGTACTACCCCGACCAAGACACCGGCGTCGAAAAGACGGTTATCGGCGCAATGACAGTGACGGCAGAGGGTGTCATCGGCTCGGAGTTGATCGAGTTCCTGCCGGACATCGAGCACTACTTCCTGAAGAATCGCCACCCAAAACAGTAGCTCGGCCGCCCACCAAATTAAGAACGGCTCTGGCGGCACTCCTCGCACTGGCAGTGGCGGCGTAGAAAATCCCACGAGTAGATGCCGCTGGAGTGGCCGTCGTTCCAGTGGAAGACCACCGCATACCGGCCCGCCGGCTCCACGCTGTTGGGGCGTGGCGGCGCTTCGTACATCGGCAGAAGTATTGTGGCCGCGGCCTTGCGCTCGCCCGGCGCAAGACCGGCCGCTTCGCGCGCTTCATGGCACGTAGCGCAGGGGCAGGCATCGCGCAGCCAGCGGAAGGTCCATGCGCTCTGGTGGCCGTCCTTCCACTCGATCTCCATGCCGGTACCTTCCGACTTGTGCACGCGCACCTTCGCCGGATCCACGGCTTCGCGCGGCAATGGAGGACGATCGGCGCGGCGCGCCTCCCGCTCATCGACAATGCGAATACCTTCGTGACTCATAATTTCTTTTCTATCTTCCCTTTTTCTACTTCCCTTTCAGGATACGCGCAGCATGCCTGCCCCCGCCTACCGTTGCCGTTACGGCGTGCGCAGGAAGAAGTACGCAGCCATGCCCAGGCCGATGATGACTACGAAGGCGCGCATGACGCGGGGGCTCACTTGGCGTGAGTAATGCCCGCCGAGGTATCCGCCCAACGCGGCCGTCAGCATCATGAGCAGACAAAGATGCCAGACGATCTGCCGCTCGACGATGAAGGTAACGACGGCGATGCCGTTGGCGATGGTGGTCGCCACCACCTTCAGCGCGTTCACCTCGCGAATGCTTTGGATACCGAAGATGGCCAGCACGCCCATAATCAGGAAGCCCGCGCCCGCCCCGAAGTAGCCGATGTAAAAGCAGACCAGCGCCAGCGCCGCGCACAGCGGCACATAGCGGGGCCGCGCATCGGTGTCGGGTTCCACGCGGCGGCGTGCAATCCATCGCGCGATTGGCCCACTGGCCGCAAACAGCAGCGATGCGCCCAACAACAGCCAAGGCACGAGGCGCAGGAAGGTTCCCTGGCCCGTCCGCAGCAGAATCACGGCGCCCGCGAGTCCACCCAGCAGTGCAGAAATCGAAACCGGGACGAGCAGCCGCAGATTAACGCCCAGGTCCTCTCGATAGGCGGCGATAGAGGTGAGTTGGCCGGGCCACAGCGCCACGGTATTGGTCGCATTGGCAGCAATCGGCAACACACCCACGCCGAGCAGCGCCGGGAAGGACAAAAACGAGCCGCCGCCGGCTACGGCGTTCAATACCCCGGCCAGGAACGATGCGGCGGCAAGCCAGCCGCCCTGATTGAAGAAGGAAAGTGGCATCAGCGCGAACGACTCTGCACAACTCGATGGAATCGCCGCATCGTTACTCGGCCACGCAGATGAGGCACTTCAGGTATTCCGTCTCCGGAATGGTCAGGATCACGGGATGATCGGGCGCGGCACCGCGGCGCTCCAACAATCGCACGCGTCGTCCAACGTCGCCCGCCGCTGCCGCCACGGTCGCGGTGAACTCCGCAGCGGAGATGTGATGCGAGCAGGAGCAGGTCACGAGCACGCCGCCCGGCCGCAGCATCTTGAGCGCGCGCAGGTTCAGCTCCTTGTAGCCGCGCAGCGCGCCCTCGATGGCTCGCTTGCTCTTCGCAAAGGCCGGCGGGTCGAGCACGATGGTGTCGTACTGGGTGCCGGCGTCGCTCCATGCGCGCAGCAGTTCAAAGGCATCCGCCTCGACCCAATCCACCTCGGCGGCAAGCTGCTTTCGA
>DASXGY010000108.1:0-1950 GCA_036488835.1 Acidobacteriaceae bacterium | reverse complement strand
GGCGATAATCTGCTCACCTTCTCCAGCGCGGGCATCGCCGGTGCCGACCAAAACATCTTCGCTGTAGATGGCAACACCGCCGGCGCAGCGGGAATCGCAGAGATGCTCCTGCAATCCCAGGCCGGCTACATCGAACTGCTGGCGGCACTGCCCCGCACGTGGCCGAGCGGTTCGGTTCGCGGATTGTGCGCGCGCGGCGGCTTTATCGTCGATATGGCGTGGCGCGACGGCAAGCTGCTGGCCGCAACCATTCGCAGCAAACACGGCGGAAGCACTCCGGTGCGCTACGCCGACCGGCTCACCACCATCCATCTCGGCGCTGGCCACAGCCAGCACCTTCGTCCGGACAGCTTTCATCAGGCAGCGGTAAACGCCCAGGAGAGTGAAGCATGAACAACTATCTGCGTCTCAAACAACACGCAATGCTCATCGTTGCTGTCGCAGCTCTGATCCCACTCTCTATGGGAGCCGCGGCGCAAAAGACAGCCTCCATTCCGGTGTCCATTCCTGTTTCCATTCCCGAGGAGATCGAGTGGACCTGGGAGGTCCGTCCTCCGCACCCCGACCCGAAGCTGCCCAACGTGCTGCTGCTCGGCGACTCTCTATCTCGCAACTACTTTCCCGAAGTCACGAAAGACCTCGCTGGAACGGCGAATGTCTACCTGATGGCATCTTCGACATCGGTGGGCGATCCGCGCCTGCCGCGCCAGATCCGCGAGTTCGCAAAGATGGAGAATGTTCCCTTCCGCATCGTGCACTTCAACAACGGCATGCACGGCTGGGACTACACGGAAGCGCAGTACCAGGCGGCCTTTCCGGAATTCCTGCGCACCGTCCGCTCACTCGTCGCCACCAACAACGCGCTCATCTGGGCGACGATCACTCCGGTGCAGCCCAAAGCCTTCAACGGAGCGACCAACGGCCGTGTCGACGCCCGCAATGCCATCGCGCAAACATTCATACATGCGGCGCACATCCCGATCGACGATCAGCACGCACTCATGATGCAGCATCGGGATCTCTACCAGGACACCGTGCACTTCAACACCGCGGGCTCGAACCTGATGGGCGATCAGGCCGCCGCCGCAATCAGCGCACAGCTCAAAAAGTAAACGCCGGCAAAAATACTGGGAAGGTCGCCTATTTCCGCCGATTCGGCCGCTCAAGCAGGCAGCGGCGGAACCGCAATTCCCTGCTCCTCATACACAGCGCGATTCGCAATCGCCGCCGCAATCGCCGACCCATACCCCACACGCGCATTCGCCACCGGCTGCCGCTTCGCGCGCACGCACTCAATGAAGGAGCGGCATGCAGTCAGCGTCGGATCTTCCGTCGCTGTCACTGCAAGCTTTTCGCCTGGCCCGCGATACGGCATCTCGCCCTTGGTGCTGTAGGAGGCGCCGGTGGTAATGCCATGCGTCACCACTTCGCCGCCGGTCACCGCTGGCTTTGGATGCGTCTTCGGCTCGTAGTAGAACGTCGCGTCTTCAATGGTGATCGAAACGCTGCCCTCCGTGCCGTAGATCCAAAGGTCGTTGCCCATCTTCGCGTTGTCGGTCAGCGAGCTGAACATCAGCCGCCGGCCGCCCGGATAGCTGAACACCGCCTGCACGTTGTCGCCCACCGTCCGCCCGTCGTGATAGCGCACAATGCTGGTCATGCCGGTTGCGCGTTCCGGAATCGCATCGAAGACCCAGTTCGCGATATCAATTTGGTGCGAGCCCAGCTCCGTTACCAATCCGCCGGAGCTCTCGCGATACAGCCTCCAGTTGATCAAGTGCTCCAGCCGCCCATCAGGGTCCGGGCTCGGCACCGGCCGGCGCCAGTTGTTGTTGCGGTGCCAGTACGCGTAGACATGTGTCGGCTCGCCGATCTTCCCTTTCTTCACATCCTCCACTGCCCTGCGCACCCACGGCGCATAGCGATATTGATGTCCGATCTGAAACAGCG
>DASXGY010000089.1:0-2763 GCA_036488835.1 Acidobacteriaceae bacterium | reverse complement strand
AGCGAAAATTGACCTTCAACCGATTTGCTGGACACTTCTATGATCATTTTGCCTCAAATCAGCAAAAATTGGCCCCGCATCGGCAGTTTCGTGTTGTAGGCTTGGCCCATCACTTCTGACATTGCGCGCCGTCATCCTTCTTCATTCTCGCAAATAGTACGGTGCGTAGCGGCCAGAAGCCTCCACTCTACACCGGACGTGCCATGCGAAATTGTCTCGCCAACCGGATTGCGACCTTCGCGTTTTTCGCGTTCGATCCGGGAATCCGTGTCTATTATCACCGGCGCGCGAGTGTAGAGATCGGCGAATCCTTCCCTTCCGGCCGCAGCGTATCCGGGTGGATTGCCGGGAGGTTCCGTGGATGGCCCTCCGATTGGAACGGTACGCCGCGGGCCAGCGTATTTGCACTTTCAGGTGAGAACGGCAGGCTGGTATGTCCGTAAAGACAGACGATCGCGAAGAGAAGATCATGCGGCTCCTGTTGCAGCGGGGGTCCGCCACCATCGAAGAGATGCTGTCCACCGCGGACACCTCGGCGCCCAGCATCCGGCGCGATCTGAACCGGCTGGAGCGGCGCGGACTGGTGCGGCGCACCCACGGCGGGGCCACGCTGGTGGAGCCGCTGCTTTACGAGCCGTTCCGTTACGACACCTCGTTTCAGGCGCGCGAGCAGCGCGCAGCCGAAGAGAAGCGCCGCATCGCACTGGCGGCTGCAGACCTGATCAAGGAGAACGAGACGGTCGGCCTGACGGCGGGTACGACGACCACGCAGATCGGACGTGCGATCCGCCACCGCACCAACATCAAGGTGGTGACGAACGCGATCAACATCGGGATGGAGTTATGCAATCACGCGGGCATCCGCACCTCCATCACCGGCGGCGTGCTGCCGTGGGCGTGGTCGTTCTCGCTCAGCGGGCCGGCGGCGGTGCACTTCATCAACCAGGTGTATCTGGATAAGGTTTTCCTGAACGTGGTGGGGCTGGACGTGGAGCGCGGCGCCACGACGCTGGAAGCAGATGAGGCGGTGATCTTCCGCGCGATGCAGCGGCAGGCACGTGAGGTGATCGCGGTCGCGGACCACACCAAGCTCGGCCAGGTGAGTCCGGCGCTGATCTGCCCGGTGCAGGAGATCCATATGCTGGTGACCGATACAGGCGCGACGGATGAGATGATTGCGCCGTTCGAAGAGCGTGGCATCAAAGTGCTGCGCGTGTGACGACAAGATGCCAACAGGAGGCAGGTGGAATGCGGAATCGGGACTGGGGCTGTGTTGCGACAAAAGTGTGTGGAACGGCAGTGGCGGCTGTGCTGACGGCTGCGCTGCTGAGCGGTAGCAGCATGAAGGCCCAGCAAGGGAATGCAGGCGAGCCCGCGCTGATGCCGCTGCCCTCACATTTTGAAGCCGGCACCGGCAGCTTCACCCTCAAGCCCGGGATGCATATGGCATACGCCCATTTCCACAACCCGCGGCTGGAGGCCGGTGTTGTGCGGATGATGGGGCGGCTGCAGTTTGAGAGCGGCGTGCCGCTGCCCCACGTTCCCAGCCAGGTGGCAGGGGATCTCGCGAGCGCGGGCATCGTGATCGATGTCGCAGGCGCGGGCGGGGCGGTGCAGTCGCTGGATGAGGACGAGTCCTATTCGCTGACCGTGACGCCGCAACTGATTACACTGCGGGCCGCGACCGTCGTCGGTGTATTTCATGGCATGGAGACGTTGCTGCAAATGGTGCAGTTGAAGGAAAACGCGGCGACCATTCCTGTGGCGAGTATTGAAGACACGCCGCGCTTCCAGTGGCGTGGCCTGATGATCGATGTGAGCCGCCACTTCGAGCCGGTGAACCAGATCGAGCGCACGCTGGACGGCATGGCGATGGTGAAGCTGAATGTCTTTCACTGGCACCTCAGCGACGATCAGGGCTTCCGCGCAGAGAGCAAGATTTATCCCAAGCTGACCGGCCTCGGCTCGAACGGCGATTTTTATACGCAGGAGCAGATGCGCGAGGTGGTGGCCTACGCGCGGGCGCGCGGCATTCGCGTGGTGCCGGAGTTCGATATTCCCGGCCACAGTGTGAGCTGGATGGTGGGCTATCCGCAGCTCGGTAGCTCCAAGGGACCGTTTCACCTGCCCGATGTTCCCGGCATACACGACGAGGCACTGGACCCGACGCGCGAGGGCACATACGTGTTTCTCAACCGCTTGATCGGCGAGATGACAAGGATCTTTCCCGATGCGTACTTCCATATCGGCGGCGATGAGGTGAACGGCGAAGTGTGGACCTCGAACCCGCGCATTGCGCGCTTCATGAAACGCAAGGGGTTTGAGAAACCGTCGCAGTTGCAGACCTACTTCAGCCAGCGCGTGGTGCGCATTGTGGAGAGGCACGGAAAGAAGCCAGTGGGCTGGGACGAGGTGCTGGTGCCGGGCCTGCCCAAGAACGTGATGGTGCAGTCGTGGCGCGGCGTGGATTCACTGGCTGCCGGCGCGCGCCAGGGATACCGCGGCATTCTTTCGGCGCCGTACTATCTGGACGCCATGAAGAGCAACGAGACGCACTACCTGGCCGATCCGATTCCGGCGGACACGACGCTGACACCGGAGCAGCAGAAGCTGATCCTGGGCGGCGAGGTGTGCATGTGGGCGGAGCAGTTGAACGAGCGCACGATCGATTCGCGCATCTGGCCACGCACGGCGGTGATGGCGGAACGCTTCTGGTCGCCGCAGAGCGATCGTGATGTTGCATCGATGTACCAGCGGCTGCCG
>DASXGY010000084.1:0-3480 GCA_036488835.1 Acidobacteriaceae bacterium | reverse complement strand
CGGCACAAGTCCGAGGGCGCGATAGAGCATCAATTGCCGCGCCGTCGACTTCAGCAGATCGGCACCCCGCACCACCTCGGTGATCCGCATCGCCGCATCGTCCACCACGCAGGTGAGCTGATATGCCGGCACATCGTCGCGCCGCCACACCACGAAATCGCCAAAGTCCCGGCCCGCGACGTAGCGATGCGGCCCCATTCCGCTGTCCTCAAAGCCGATCGTCTCGCCATTCAAAATACGGCCGTCGTCATGAAGGCCATCGGGAATCCTGAACCGCCAGTTCACCCCCGCCGGGCCCTGCGCCTCGGCCACAACACCAGCAGCAGGCCGACAGCGACCTGGATACATCGGCTCGTCGTCATTCTCGCCATCCTCATGCGGCGCACTCACTGCTGCGGCCAGCTCACGCCGCGAACAAATGCACGGATAGATCCATCCGCCTGCACGCAGCCGCTCCCAGGCTTCGCGATAGAGCCCATAGCGCTGACTCTGCCGATACGGACCAAACACGCCACCCACATCTGGACCTTCCTGCCAAGCGATTCCCAGCCAGCGCAGGTCCTCAAACATCGCCGCGGCATAGTCTGCGCGTGCTCGCTGCGTATCCAGGTCTTCGTCGCGCAGGATCAGCACGCCATCCGCATCGCGTGCCCGCTCATATGCAGTCCAGAAGGTGCGCGCGTGCCCCAGGTGCAGTAGTCCGGTAGGTGAGGGCGCGAGCCGCCCCCGATATTCTTTCCGAGATACCGTCATGCACTGAACTGGCGCAGGTGATGGTCGGCGTGCAGATAGCCCCATCGCAGCCAGTCCGCGCGTTGCATGCTGCCGAACATCGGATGCCCGATCATCAATTGCGTGCACCCGCAAAAGCGCTCGACGGTCTTCAACAACCGCGCCCGGTCCTGAGCGAACTCCACCGGCGGAGTTCCCCCAGCGCCCTGCCGCACCGATTCGCCGGTCATCACATTGCGCGGCCACCGCATCGGCGAGCGCAGCGCAAAGAACTTCGCCATCCCCTGAGGGAGACTGAGCTTCGACAATGACAGCGGCCGCTCGCCCATCACCGCCAGGTAGCTGTCATCCACATGGCACAGCATGCCGCCAATGGACATCGAACCCCACACGCGCCGCGCATCCGGCGTGAGCACGGCAATCCGCCGGGCAATCTCCTCACAATCTGCCGTCTTGGCTAGTGTCTTCGCCATTGCATATCTCCAGGCGCCAGAATAATCGCTGCCGTCGGAGAAGTCAGAACAAGTCCGGAATACTCGTGAACGCGATCCGCGTCGCCGCGGCTGTCCCCGCCGGCAGCATGCTCGCGTAGAACAGGGTTGTCGTTCCGTGCTTCTTGTTGATGCTGTCCAAGGTCGCCGCCAGGTTCGTCCGCCGCATCTCTGTCTCCAACCCAGCGAACAGGTCCAGCGTGTGCAGATGGTCGGGCACCAGGTTGCTCAGCGCCACCCCCACGTAGAACGGCTTTGCGTAATTGCGCCCCGCCGGCATCGCGGCCCACAGCTTCTTCAGCCCCTCGGTCAGCGTCTGGTTATCCTGGCATTCCACCAGCGTGGTGCTCTCCGACCAGCCAAGTTGCGGAATGCCTGAATTGTGCTGCCGCACCGAAATATCCTTCGGCACTGCGAACTTCGCGCTGAGCCGCAAATTCGTTGTCCATAGCTTCGCCGTTCGCAGCCGCATCGCTGCCTTGTGCAGCAGCTTGCTCACCACCGCATAGGCGCCGTCGCGTGTGCGCAGCTCCGGCGCCAGCACGTGGCTATGGCTGATGGACTTCGCATGGTCCAACTCGGCGTCTTCGAAGTCCTCGCCACGCAGCCAGTGCCACAGTTTGTCGCCGCCCATGCCGCCCCATAGATTGTTCATCTGGTCGCGGTCCAGCGCCCACAACTGCTTCATCGTCCGGATGCCCGCCTGGTGAAGCCGCGCCTCCATGCGTGGGCCGATGCCCGGCAGCTCGCGCGGCGTCAGCCGCAGCAGTGCGGCTTCCAGGATGTCCGGCGTCAGCGCTATCAGTCCGTCCGGCTTCTCCATATCGCTCGCGACCTTGGAGAGATAGCGGTTCGGTGCGAGCCCAACCGAGCAGCGCAAGGTCGAACCAACGGTGTCGCGGATTTTCGCCTTCACCCGCTGCGCCAGATCGAGCGCCGCCAGCAGCGGCTGCTCTCGTCCCATCAGCCGGCAGGCCATCTCGTCGATGGACATCACTGACGAGACCGGCACCACCGTCTCCACTGCTTCCACGATGCGATTGTGGTAGTCGACATACAGCTCGTGCCGCGCCTCAACTAACTCAATCCCCGGGCACATCCGTTTGGCGTCGCCCACCTGTGTGCCGGTCTTCACACCGAATGCCTTCGCCTCGTAGCTGGCGGCGATGCAGCAGGTGGTGTCTGCCACCACCGGAACAACGGCCACTGGCCGCCCGCGCAAACCGGGCACCAGCTCCTGCTCCACGGAGGCGAAGTAGGAGTTCAAGTCAAGAAATAGCCAGCGTAGTCGCGGCTCGCCCTCGCTGGCGTCCGGATTGTGGACAGCGGTTGCCACGCACATCGATTCTGCTTCCGGTGAGATAAAAGCCGCAACCGGTGGAAAAAGCGGCCGTTGATTCCTTTACTGGGAATATAGCTAAGTGCCACGTCTAGAAAGGCTTCCCAATCCGCTAGTCGGCACATTACCCTCATCTGCGCGTATCGAGTGAGCGCCTTTGCCCGTTTGGAGGGACGCCGTCAAGTAGCAAGCAAGGTTATTCTTGTGTCTGACGGCAAACCAAGATGAGGGATTTGCGCTCTATATCAACAAGGCGGAGTGTTCGATGCTGACTACAGATTTTTCCATCGTCGCACACTGGTTCTACCAGCTTGAGTCGTATCTCCCGGCTATCCTCGTTACCGTCGGCGCGGCGCTCTTGCTGGGCTGCGGAGTAAGTGCGCTCTGCTCGCCCTGCCGGGAAAAGGATGACATCTTTCACCGGCACGTTTTTTAGCGACGAGCTAGCTCGACTTGGCGCCCGGCGTCTCGGGTCCTGGGGATTTTTTCTACTGACTCACCCACAAAACTGAACCGGCTGTGCCAAAGCGAATGACCTGCCGCATTTGCGCCAGCGGCACGCGTCCGCCTGCGACGGCGAGTCCCCTATAGAATTCGTTTCTGATGGACGACACGCGCCCCAGCCATCCCCACGCCGCCTCACTCGCCGAATTGGAACGCCGCCACGCCCTGGCCGAGGAGGCTGGCGGCCCCGAGCGCCGCGAGCGCCAGCACCGTGCCGGCAAACTATCCGCCCGCGAACGAGTCGAGCTGCTGCTCGACCCCGGCTCGTTCGAGGAGACGGACAAGTTTGTCACCCACCGTGCCACCGATTTCGATATGGACAAGCAGCGCATCCCCGGCGACGGCTTCATCACCGGCTACGGCACCATCGATGGCCGCACCGTCTTCGTCTATGCGCAGGACTTCACCGTCTTC
>DASXGY010000076.1:0-1604 GCA_036488835.1 Acidobacteriaceae bacterium | reverse complement strand
CGCCCGCAGAGCGCCGTCACGGCATCGGCCGCCGGCTCATCGCCGCAGCCATCGCCAAGGCCGAACGCATCGGCGCTACGCGTCTCTATCTGGAGACCAACCACACCCTCACCGGCGCCATCGCGCTCTACGAATCGATGGGCTTTCGCCACCTGCCGCCGTCGCGTGTGAAGCCGTCCCACTACACCCGCGCCGACGTCTACATGGAGCGCATGGTCGCGTCGGCTCCCGCTGAAACCTCAAAAATAGTTGGACACTTAACTTCCAACACGCCCAATGGGGACCCATCGGACGCTTACCCCTGCTAGGCCTTCACGGATTAGCCAACGTTGCGCGGCGGAGGTCAGGGATGGCGCGC
Source organism: Acidobacteriaceae bacterium (assembly GCA_036488835.1). Lineage (GTDB taxonomy): Bacteria > Acidobacteriota > Terriglobia > Terriglobales > Acidobacteriaceae > KBS-83. Next base: position 1,246 of record DASXGY010000076.1, on the reverse strand, counting down.
AACGTCAACGCCGGTTAACTCGCACTCGGCTCGGACCTACCGCGGAAACTGCTTCTTGAACGCATCGATGCAGCCCTTGCCGGTCGCCTTCTGCGTCATGCCGCCACAGCCATCCTGCCAGAAGGGCAGCGATCCTGGTCCCGGACCATGCCCCTTCAGGTACGCGCGCGCCGTCGCGCCGGGAGAAAAGCTTGCGCCATAACTCGTATCGCAGCAGGTGCCATCCTTCTTGTTGTCGCTCTTCTCCGTGTTCTGGATGCCGTTCTTTGAAAAGACGAGGATGATGTCGGCACTCGCCTCATCGTCGGCCAGCGTGAACCGTCCCCACTTCGACAGTTCTTCGTCGGCTGCATTCTCGATCTGTGCGCCACCGGCGTTGTTGCGAATAAAAACGGTCTTCGCCCGGTAAGCCTCGGGTGGAACGCCCTGCGCAAGTGCGCCGGCGGAAGCAAGGAGTGAGGTTGCAGCAAGAAGCAGTGCCGAGCAGAAGAATCGTGCAGACATGGTGGTCCCCGGGAACCGAAAGTGCCCACCACTGTAACTCACTTTTATTTCTGTGGTACTAGCGCTTCTTCGGCGCCGCCGCCTTCGCCCGTTCGCGTTCGCCGATCTCCTTCAGGCGGTACCTGGCGATGCGCTCAATCAATTTCACCGGGACCGGCACAGAGAGCGGAAAGCGGAGCGTCCCTTTGCTGGCCCTGTACTGCTCGAGCTCGCCGCCGAAGGCCGCAATCAGCTCATCGCTCGCCGGATAGAGCGAATAATGCTGTTTCCATCCCGCGAAGTACAGCACAACCGCTCCGTGCAGCGTATAGGCGGGAATCTTGTAGGAGATACCTTCCTCGGCTCCCCAGGCGGCCGCGCGGATGGCGCACCGTATCCGGCCAAGCGCCACCTGCGCCGCCGCGGGCTGCGCCGCAATGTATTCATCTACGGATTTGAATTCGGGTCTCGACATCGCAGGAGTCTGAAATTATCGCATTGCTGGAGCGGTCGTCAGCCGCTTCTCCATCCGCACCACCGGCAGCCGCTCGCCCCCCGGCAGATCCACCAGAATATCCGCTACGCGCCGATACCCATGCCGCTCGTACAGCGGCACACCACTGAGTGTCGCACCCATCTCGCAGCGGCGGAAGCCGGCGTCCCACGCTGCCCGCTCGCATGCCGCAAGTAGCCGCGTGCCCAGCCCGCGCCGCGCCCATTGCGGATGCACAAAGAAGGCGCGAATCTTCGCCGCGTCCATCGC
>DASXGY010000056.1:0-4912 GCA_036488835.1 Acidobacteriaceae bacterium | reverse complement strand
CGCTTTCGTCGTATACCAAGCCACGCCCCGCGATCCAGTGGTGTTGGCTGGTGTTGTTGTAACGATGTCGCTGTTGGGACTCCTGGCTACCTGGATTCCGGCGCGACGCGCACTGTCGGTGGATCCGATGATATTGCTGCGTGAGGAATGAGCTGCCGGTACGGACGTATCTGTGCTGGCTTTTACTAGAACCAGGTTTGCTGGCGGTAGCGCCGGTACTCGTCGCCAAAGGTGGCTTCGAGAACGGCCGCCTCCCGGCGGGACCGGACGACCTGCATGGGGATTACAACAACCAGGGCAAGCAGCAGCCACCACGCGGGGATGAACATCGCCAGGCCAAGAAAGAAGAAGCAGCCGGAGATGTAGATGGGATTGCGGATGCGCGAGTAGAGGCCGGTGGTGACCAGGCGGGTAGCTTTGGCGCGAACCGAGAACGAGCGGCCAAGCTGGAGACGCGCCAGCACGATGAGCGACAGTGACGTCAGGGCGATGATGGCGCCGGCAATGCGCAGCGGCGTCCAGGGCTGATGCAGGAAGCGTGGCACGAAGAGGCAGAGTGCCACGACCAGCAGAATCAGGGAGAGGATGTTGGCCTTCATGCCCTGCTGATGCTACTCCTTGCGGCTTTCAGCGAAGGACGGGCAATGCCGCTGGTGCCCGCCGGAGGCGTCGCTACTTTGGCGCGAGCACGATGTCCATCTGGTAGAAGCGGAAGTAGTTTTCTTCTCCGGGAGCGGTGGCGGCGACATTTTGGTAGCGATCGAGAACATCGGTGATAAAGGCGACGCGGTCGGCCTCCGGCAGGTGCTGCATCCACTCGATCATGGTGACTTTCATGCGCGCGAGGAAGGCGTCGCGGGAGCCGAAGTCCCAGGCTTTGTCCGATGTGTGGATACTGAGGACGCGGAAACCCTGCTGTTCGGCGAGGGCGGCGTATTGCTCGGGCGTGATGTGCAGGAAGGGATCGCGGAAGCCCTTGAAGTAGCCGGCCCAGCGAGGCGATTGGCGGGTGTCCTCGATGACATCCTCGATGCATGTGCGTTCCCCCTTGGCGACCAGACGTAGCTGGGCTTTGCCTTCCGATTTAAGGGCCTGGTGGATTCCCTGCAAGGGCAGTGCCTGATCGGCGATCCAGTGCAGGGCGTTGAAGGAGACGACGAGGTCGAAGTCGAGCTTGAAGGGGAGATGGCGGGCATCGGCGACTGCGAACTGAAGATTGGGATGACCGGCGGTCCAGTGTTCTTTCGCGAAGGCGACCATCTCGGCCGAGGCGTCTGCGCCCATCACCGAGCCGTGCGGGACACGTTCGGCGATGGAGGCGGTCGTCTTTCCGTTACCGCAGCCCAGGTCGAGGATGCGCTCATTGCCTTTGAGTTGGAGGAGCGAGAGGACCTCGGCTGCCATGGTGTCCTGAAGGGCGGAGAGGCGGTCGTATTCCGAGGCATTCCATTCGGTCATGAGATTGGATCTCCGGGTGTTGGAGTAGTGAACCGGGATCGGAAGGTTCGGCCCGAATTCTAGCTGAAGGGGGTGGAATAGCGTTTCAGTTCAGGCTGCAGGAGCTGATCCGTTTGGTGGTGGCTCTTCGCGACCGGATGAAGAGTCGTCCGACAATTCAGGCAGCAAGTGCGCCAACTGCAACACAGCGCCAATCCCGGTGAGCCAGAGAACCGATGTGAATGTGCCCTTCCATCCCAAAATCCAGAAAGCGGTGCCCAAACAGCCATAACCGGCCCAGATCAGACCGCGGCGAGCGAGATCGAAAAGCCGCCTTCCCCAATCGTCTGGTTCGAGGTTTACCGGATTGCTCTTCGGGGCCCCGTGCGGATGGTACCCATCCGAGCACACTTTCCACACCCTGATGCTGGCTGGCAGGCGACAATGGAGCGATCTTCCCATGTCGGATTTTGCCCAGAGCGTGAAGCAGCAGGCGGACATTGTTCGCGTGATCGGCGAGTACATCACGCTGAAGAAGAGCGGGGCGCAAAACTACTCCGGGCTATGCCCGTTTCATGGCGAGAAGACGCCATCGTTCTCCGTGCACGTGACGCGGCAGTTCTACCACTGCTTCGGCTGCGGTGTTTCGGGGGACGTCTTCAAGTTCGTGCAGGAGATCGACAAGGTCAGCTTTCCCGAGGCGGTGAAGATCGTCGCGCAGAAATGCGGGATCGCGCTGCCCAAACGCGAGTTTTCCTCGCCGGAAGAGGCGGCGGAGAGCCGGCTGCGGGGGCGTCTGCTGGAGCTGTACGAGCAGGCGACGGCATTCTTTGAAGAACAACTGAAGTCCGCTGAGGGAGCCCGCGCGCGTGAGTACCTGACGGGGCGTGGATTGAAGGCGGAGACGATTGCCAAGTTTCGCATCGGCTATGCACCGGAGGGGTTTGGCAGCCTGCGCGATCGGCTGAACGGCGCGGCTCCGCCGGAGGTGCTGCGGGCTTCCGGGCTCTTCCGCGCGAAGGAGCAGGAGGATGGCAGCGCCGGGCGGATGTACGACTACTTCCGCAAGCGGATTACCTTTCCCATCGCGAACGAGGGCGGACGGGTGATCGCGTTCACGGCGCGAGCGCTGGATGCGGATGAACCGCGGAAGTACATGAACTCGCCGGAGACGCCGCTCTATTCGAAGGGGCAGGTGCTGTTCAATCTGGACAAGGCACGGCAGGCGATCCGGCAGCAGAATATGGCGCTGTTGGTGGAGGGGCAGATGGACTGCGTCTCCGTGTTTGCCGCGGGAGTGACGCCGGTGCTGGCCACCAGCGGGACGGCCTTTACCGAGCAGCAGGCGCGGCTGTTGCGCCGCTACACCACACGCGTGGTGGTGAACTTCGACCCGGATACGGCGGGCACGACTGCGGCGGAAAAGTCGATTGCGCTGTTGACGGAAGAGGGCTTCGAAGTGCGGGTGGTGACGCTCGAAGGCGGGCTGGACCCGGACCGATTTGTGCGCGAGCGCGGCATTCAGGCGTATGCCGAAGCGCTGAAAGGCGCGGTACGGCACTCGGATTACCTGATCGAGCGGGCGCGGAAGCTTTTCCCGGTCCGGACGCCGCAAGGCAAGGTGGAGGCGGTGAACTTCCTGCTGCCGCACATCCGGCGGATGCCGCACGCGATTGTGCGGGATGAGTTTGCGCAGGATGCAGCGCAGAAGCTGGGCATCGATTCTGCCCTGCTGCGGCAGGAGCTGAAACAAGCGGCGGCCAAGCGGCAGGGGCAGATCGCGGCGGGGGTGTCCAACCTGTCCGAATGCGAGCGGGTGCTGGTGCGGGCGCTTGCCGGACCGCTGGGAAGCGAGAACTTCCAACGAGCTTCCGCGGCTATGGCGGCACAAGCTGAATATTTTGAGGGGCTTGGCATCCTGCCTGCGCTGCAGGAGTTGGCCAGGCGACGGGATGCCGATCCTCTGGAGGCGCTGGAGCAGCCGGGAGCCCGCGCGATGGTGGCGCAACTGCTGATGCGGGAGCGCGAGCCGGTGCATGGACACGAACTGGAATCGGCACTGGTGACACTGGAGCAGCACTTTGTGGAGCAGCGGCAGCGGCGCATCCGGGGTGCGATTGGCGAGGCGGAGCGCAAGGGCGACCTGGCCGGCGTGACCGCGTTGATGACCGAGCGAATGGAGCTGGACCGTCGATTGAGAGAGCTGGACCAGCGGATGCACGAACTGGTCAGTCAGGGTGGCTAGGACAGCCAAGTTCGGCCGGGTTGGGAGGCGTATGCCACGGAGAGCACCGGCTGCGGCCATGTCTTCCTGGGCCCGCTCCTGAGCGGCCAAGAAATCGGTCCGGAGAGCTTGCCGAGGTGAAACAAAATGCCCCGAAGTACATCTAACAGTTGAGGATAAAAGTGTCCGCCGGTCGGAATCCGGCAGGCAGCGTGATATCCTGATTTTCTCTGTCTTGAAGAGTGCGTCAACCAGCCCGCACGATGCCTTTCCAGGCCGCGGGATCAGCCACTAATAGGATGGCACTTATCGCGCATCTTCACTCATAGATAGAACGGTTTGCCCAAGACAAACCAGCGCAGCGAAAGCTGCGCCAGCGGCGAAATAACGCGGGGAGACAAGGCGCGCTTTGGCGATAGAAGACAAATTCGAAGACGACATCCAGAAGTTGATGGATCAGGGCAAGGAAAAAGGATACCTCACCTATGGTGAGGTAAACGACCTGCTGCCGGACAACATGCATTCGGCGGACGACCTTGACGATCTCATCACCACCATCAACACCCAGGGCATCGACCTGCTCGAAGGCGAGCCCAAGTTTGCCGGGGAAAAGTTCGACGCGGAGCACGCCGAAGAGGGCGACGACGTCGAGCTGGACCTGACACCGGGAACACTCGAGAAGACGAACGACCCCGTCCGCATGTACCTGCGCGAGATGGGCACCGTGCCACTGCTGACGCGCGAGGGCGAAGTGGAAATCGCCAAGCGCATCGAGCGGGGCCAGCTTCGCGTGCTGAAGGCGATCTCGCGGTCGCCGATCGTGATCCGCGAAGTAGTTGCACTGGGCGAAGACCTGAAGCGCGGCGTGCGCAACATCAAGGAAGTGGTGATCTTCGATGAAGAAGAGATCACGGAAGAGATCCTGCAGACGCGCGTGAAGGCCACAGTAGCCCGGGTAGATGCGCTGTTGAAGCACCAGAAGAAGGCGCAGACGCTGCTGGAAAAGCTGGACACGATCAACGTCAAGACGAAGGCGAAGGAACACCGCAAGACGCGCTGGCTGATGGGCCGGGAGCGGGTGCAGGTGTCGCGCATCGTGCGCGAGCTGAAGTACACCAACGCCGAGCGCAAGCGGCTGCTCGACAAGGTGAACAAGACGGTGGATTCGATGCGCACGCTGGAGCGGCAGATCAAGTCGCTGGAGCAGAAGCACGACTCCTCCAAGAGCGAAGAGCTGCGCAAGGAATATCG
>DASXGY010000019.1:0-3467 GCA_036488835.1 Acidobacteriaceae bacterium | reverse complement strand
GAGCATAGTTTCTGTCAATCCGGGGAAGATGCCGAGCCAGAATACCGAACGCATGACGTAATCGGTGCGGCTGAGATCGGAGGCGACGCGGTATTTGACGTTCTGATAGGCGGGCTGTCGTACCAGGTTGCCGGCGAAGAGGAGACGGGTTGCGATCTTTCGGGACTCCAGCTCGTGCACCAGCGCGTCGCGGCCGAAGGGGGCGCCCTCGCGAATGCCGATGGGAAAGCCAAACCAGCTTGGCTCCGCCGCGGCTGTGCTTTCCGGCAGCACGAGCACATCCTGGAAGGGCTTGAGGCGCTCATAGAGATAGCGGAAGTTCTGCTGTCGTGCCTGGATGAAACCGGGCAGCTTCTGTAACTGCGACAGACCCACGGCGGCCTGCATGTCGGTCATTTTCAGGTTGTAGCCGATATGCGAGTAGATGTACTTGTGATCGTAGCCGCAGGGGAGCTCGCCCAACTGCCACTCGAAGCGCTTGCCGCAGGTGTTGTCCTTGCCGGGCTCGCACCAGCAGTCGCGGCCCCAGTCGCGGAAGGATTCGGCGAGGGTTTTGAGCAGCGCATTGTTGGTAACGACCGCACCGCCTTCGCCGGTGGTGATGTGGTGCGCGGGGTAGAAGCTGACCGTCGCCAGATCGCCAAAGGTGCCTACCATCTGGCCGTTGTACTTTGCTCCGAGAGCGTCGCAGCTATCTTCCACCAGCCATAACTTGTGCTTCTTCGCGAAGTTCGCGACAACATCGAGATCGAAGGGATTGCCGAGCGTATGGGCGATCATGATGGCGCGGGTGCGATCGCTGAGCGCCGCTTCGAGTTGCGAGGCATCCGCCTGATAGGTCGGGGTGGTCACGTCGATGAAGACGGGGACGCAGTTGTTCTGGATGATGGGATTGACGGTGGTTGGGAAACCCGCCGCTACGGTGATGACCTCATCGCCGGGCTGGATCTGGCGCTCCCCGAGGCGCGGCGAGGTGAGACAGGAGAAGGCGCATAGGTTGGCGGAAGAGCCAGAGTTGACCAGTGAAGCGCCACGCACGCCGAAGAAACGCGCCAACTGGCGCTCAAACTGCGTAGCGAAGCGGCCGGTGGTGAGCCAACAGTCGAGCGAGGCGTCGATCAGGCTGCGCAGGTCAGAGGCGTCCAGCACCTTGCCGGAGACGGGAACGGGCGATGTTCCGGGCTCGAAGGTCTTGCCTGCGAATTGCTGGTTGAAAAACTGTTCGGCCAGCGCGAGAATCTGCTCCCGAAGCGCGGTCGCGGTTTCACTCATACCAATATGGTAGTTCGAAAGGGAACGATTTGGCCGCATGAACCTTGTCGGCGATATAGCCGAGTTTGGCACCTCCGGGCGGACGAGCTGGTTTCGGTGGCAAACCTAGTCGATCTTTTCCGCTGGAAAAATGGCCGCGGGCGGGCCGACATGAGGATTCGCGGAGGGATTGTAGTGAGCCAGTACCTCGGCGATGCTGCGGAAGAGTGCTTCCGGGCCTTCCACTTTGCTGACGAAGCGATCTGCAAACGCGACGTCCTCGGGAATCTCGTTTACGCCGGAGACGATGATAATGGGCAGCGACGGCCGGCTGATCCGCAGTTTCTTGGCCAGCTCCGTGCCGACAATACCGGGCATCATCTGGTCGGTAAGCACGAGATCGACGTGATGCTGATCGAGCAGCTCCAGTGCCTCGGCGGCAGAGACCGCAGACAACACCGTGTAGCCCTGTCTGACCAGCACCATCTTGCGGAGGGTGCGTGGAATATCCTCGTCATCGACACACAGGATCACGACGCTAGACACGGCCACTTGCTCTTCCAGCGGACTCGAGAACCCTCAGCGATTCGGCGGCTGCATCGATGGGATCCGCAGCGCCGAGATCGGCATGGGGCAGAAAAATCTGAAAGCAAGTGATGTTTCTGCCGGAATTGCGAAGGCTCCTGAAGGAAATACTTCCGCCATATTTTTGAATGATTCCCTTGCTGATCCACAGCCCGAGCCCAGTGCCCTTTGCCGACTTGGTGGTGAAGAACGGCTCGAAGAGGTGACGGGCATGTTCGGCGTCGATGCCGACGCCGGTGTCGCACACAGAAACCCAGGTGCCAGGCTGGCGATCGCCGCGGCGAGAGGAGGCGAAGACGTGCAGCCGAAGCGTGCCTCCATCCGGCATGGCCTGCATCGCGTTGCCGATGAGGTTGAGGAAGACCTGCTTCAGCTCCACCGGAAAGCCCTGCACCATGCCCTGGCTTTGGTAGCGTTTCTCGATAACGATCTTGTTGAATTCCATCCGGCGTGACTGTAATTCGAGGATGTCATCGAGCAACTGGGCGATGGATACCTCGACCGGGTGCTTCGATTCGCGGTAGAAGCCGAGTGTCTGGCGGGTGATGTGGGAGAGGCGCAGCATCTCCTCTTCGCCCATCTGGGCATAATGGCGGGCCTCTTCATCGAGCGAGGGATGGTCGCGCAGGAGAAAGAAAGTGTTGCTGATGGCCTCCAGCGGGTTATTGATTTCGTGAGCGATGATACCTGCGACGCGGCCCATGGCGGCCAGCCGCTCAGCCTTTCGCAGTGCGTCTTCGGCCTGCAATTGAGCGGTGATGTCGCGGTTGATCTCGAGGACGGCATCGCCCTGCGCCTTCAGCGCCAGCCGGCTGGCGACCACCAGCTCGCGGCCATCGCGAGTCATCTGGGTGAGGTTTCCGTCCCAACTGCCGGAGGTTGCCAGCGCCGATTCAATGCCCTCATCAGGCACGGGGAAGCGAGTCTTCAGGATGTCGTGGATGGGCTTGCCGAGCACTTCGTCGCGCTGCCAGCCGTAGAGCTCCTCCGCCCCGGAGTTCCAGAAGAGCAGCAAACCATTGAGGTCGCGGACGATGATGGCCTCAGTGGCGAGCTCGAGCAGGTCCGCGCGTTCGCGGAGCAGATCTTCCAGTCGCTTGCGACCGGTTACATCGAAGAAGGCGCCCACCGCACCGCGCACGGCACCGGCGGAATCGCGAAGCGGGCTGGCGCTGGCCAGCAGATAAGTGGGCGGTCCGCCACTGTGACGAATCTCCAGCTCCATGCTGCCAAGCTGCTCCCCGGTGGATGCGGATCGCTGGAGTGGAAGCTCCTCCGGAGCCAGCAGCTTGTCATCCTGATAGAAGCGAAAGGCGTGCGCATCCGAGCCTGCCCCATTCAGAGAGAGGTTCTCTCCGAGCTCCATGCCCAGCATCTGGTTCAGAGCGGCGTTGCCAGTGATGGTGTCGCATGAGGGCTCCTGCGAAACGGCGACTCCGACTGGCAGCACCTGCATGATGGCTTCCAGCTCGGCCAGGCGCTGCTGCAGTTGGCTGTTCAGATGGCGGATCTTTTCTTCGGCTGCGATCTGATCGCTGATGTCGGTACAGGTGCCGAACCAGCGCACAACGCTACCCTGGGAATCTCGCAGGGGAACAGCGCGGGCGATGAACCATTTGTATTTTTCGTCC
>DASXGY010000486.1:0-5671 GCA_036488835.1 Acidobacteriaceae bacterium | reverse complement strand
CGGCCGATTCACACCCGATCAGATCGCCGCGACGGTGCAGCATGACAACCGTGCAGCGGTGCTGGCAGAACGTCTGAAGGTGCCAGTCACCACGAACAATGCCGCAGCCGCGCGCGATGCGGACCTGATCTTCATCGGGGTGAAGCCGTTCACCGTCATCGATGTCGTCCGCCAGATCAAGCCGGTCCTGACCCCGGAAAAGTTGATCATCTCGTTTGCGGCGTCGGTGAAAACCAAGGCGATCGAGGATGCGACGGAACTGCTGGGCATGCCGGTGGTGCGGGCGATGCCGAACACGCCGGCAATGCTGGGCGCGGGCATGACAGCGCTGGCCGGCGGCCGGTTTGCGACGGTACAGCATCTGCAACTCGCGGCGTCACTCTTTGCCAGCGTGGGCCGTACGGTACAGGTGGATGAGAAGCACCTGGATGCGGTGACCGGGCTTTCCGGCTCGGGTCCTGCATTCATCTACATCATCCTCGAAGCGCTGGCCGAGGCTGGAGTCAAGGTCGGCTTACCTCGCGATGTGTCCACGCTGCTCGCAGCGCAAACCACCTACGGCGCGGCGCGCATGGTGCTCGAAACCGGGGAGCATCCGGCGCTGCTGAAGGATGCGGTGACGACCCCAGCGGGTTGCACGGCGGATGGCCTTCTCGAAATCGAAGAGGGCGGTCTGCGCGTCACGCTGATCAAGGCGGTGATGCGCGCGACCGAACGCGCTCGGCAGCTCGCCGGAGGCTAGAGCAGAATCCAGCACAACTGTACCCAGCGGCGAAGATGCCGGACTGGATTTTTTATCAAGAAAAATCCAGCCTCACACAGATGCTGGACGGGTATACCTATGCTGATTCTGCTCTAAGTTTATCGATCGCGAGTTCTGAGGTGAGGCGAGCACGCATTGGAGAATGGATTGGCCAGGAATGTTCCTGCAAATCCGGAGACAATGACCCTTCCGTCGCCATTGAAATGGGCAGAATGGAATTCTCCCTCGGGAAGGTCATTGAGCCTCTTCCAGGTTTTTCCACTATCCCTGCTTGTGTACACACCGGTGATGGCGGTCAGCACCTCTCGATTTGGCCTCGCCGGATCCACCTCGATGCCATAGGCGCGAATGTTGGGGCCTACCTCATCTTTAATCCTATGCAGAAGAAATCTCGCATGGGTCACTCTCTCCACCGCGTCTGCACTCACAGGCTCGTAAACACCCCAGCACGCGGCCAGATGAAGACCTCCTACCGTAGTCATTCCGTGGATCGCCGAATCCGGCCCCACTCCACGCACGCGAGTCCATTGCATGGTTCGCAGATTCAGACGGTAAGCCTGGTCGCCCGTTCCCACATAGAGCGAGCCCGGATGCCGCTTCTTTGCGTTATCAAATTGCATGGAGAAGATATCCAGATCGGTTGGGAAATGGGCGAGTGTCCCATCCTCAACCCATGACCCTCGGCCGTCCCGGTGATAGGTGAAGAGTTGAGGATTCAGGTCAAAGTATCCGTAACCGACGAACATACGTTTTCCATCGGCTGTCATTAGGACAACGCCTGCCCTCACAGGATCACCCTCCCCTTTGGGAATGCTCAGCTCTGGAGGAGGATCAGGAACCCGAGGCCCGGCGATAGATTTCACAACAGCGCCCGATGCGCTTGACTGAGGAATTACCTGGAAGGCGCCCTCCTGCGTCGTGATCACAAAGTCGCTTCCACCGGGAGACACAGCGAGCCCGTTGCGCAGGCCCTCGGCAATGTCTGCATCGAAATATCTCGAATCCACCTGCGCTACTTCAGTCCACGTCTCTCCGCCATTGGTGGACTTCGATATGTACATCGCCCGATCCCGGGCAGGAACTGTGTCGCTCAGGTCTGCCGTCAGACCCCATACAACGTTGGGATCCTTCGGATCGCTGGCCATCGTTTCCATGAAATGACTTGCAAACTGATCACTTCCCGGAAGACCCGTCACCTCATGGCTATGACAGTCGTCGGAATCTCTCCGCGCACTATCGTGATCGCTGTCGGCCGGGAAGGACGATGAATCACTGATGCTTGAATAATGCGGTGGGACCGGCGAATGGCTAGCGGGACGATGCGAAGCTGGAGTTGGAGAGGACGGCATCTGTCCCCATGCCATCACAGAAACGATCATCCACGGTAGCAAATGGAGCTTCCGACCCAGCTCCCGACAGCCCGGCCATGACCAGAGGACCTTCAATGTCCTTTGCAACCCTCACACCAAATCTACTGCAAGGGCAAAAAAGCGCCATCAACTCAGGCCCAGCACCTGAAACTCTCCTTCGTACCCCTCCATCTCTTCCTCCACCTCCTCGGGTCCAGTCTGCAGGCGGCCCAGCCCCAGATGCAGCGCCGCCACTCCGAGTCCCAGCAAAAGCAAGTCCAGAGGACTTCTCTCGTAGTGCATCTCCAGGCGGATGAACCCCAACAACGCCGGTGGGAGTATGCCGACATACAGTGTCAACATCAGCGGCAGACTTTTGGTTCCGGGCATCCTCGGCTGATTGAAAGGCACCCCGGTGTGCAACGCGAAAAATCCATCCGTCAACAGCGTGCACAGGCAGAGTCCGCACACCAATTGCACCAGAAGGTGGCGCAGATCCCATCCCGCGAAACGTAGCGCCGCCAGGATGCTGCACATTACCATCCACGCGCAGATCAGCACCCATCGACGCCCCGCTGCGGCACACTCTCTGACGCTCACACCGGTCACGCGAAAGACCCATCCCGCTGCCATGTCCATGGGGAATGCGAACGCAGCCCGCAGACCTGCAATCACCCAGAACAGCAGCAGCGGCATAACCGCATGAAGACCTTCCTGTGACAGTGCCGGCCGCACATGCTCGCCGTTCGTACGGAAGACCACGGCACAAGCGATCGCCAGCGCCAGTCCGCTTCCGCAATACATCGCGAGGTAGACCTGGTACCGATTCTTCCGTGCAATGGTCTGGCCGATGAAGTGAAACACTGCCCGCTCTCCGGGCCGCCACACCACGCGATGGATCAGCCAGGTCCACCACTGCGCAGGCTGCCGCCGTCTCTCGGAACTCCCCTCGATGGCCATCCTCCGCATCCGTGTCCAGGCCAGCGGATAGGTCAGCAGGACCACAAGCGCGGATGCCAGCGTCCCACCGGCGGCATATCGCGCCATCTCTCGCGCGAACGGGGCCGCAGCACCGCCGTGCAGCAGATGCTCATACACGCCGAGGAACCACAGCGGCGGCATCCACCGAGCGATGCCCAGCGGCTCCGCGAGCCATGCCTGCATCGAATCTGCATATCTCAGATACTGCAGCAACAGCAGCCACAGGCCCGCCATGGACATCATCTGCACCACAGGCGAGACCACGCGAAACCATCGCGCGCCCAGCACACACAGCAGCACCCCGCCAAGCGCGAGGAAAAAGAGCGCTGCAAATAATCCCGCCAGCACCACGGCGCACGCGTGTGCATACAGTTGCCGGAAGAACGCACCCTTGCTGACCGCGGGCAGAATCAACGTTCCAAATACATTCGAGCTCACCAGAAAGACAGTGAGAAATACGATCAGCGCTGCCGCCTTCGCTCCGAGCATCGCGCGCGGTTTCAGCGGCAAAGGCGTCAGGATCAGAAAGTCCGAGCGGTCCGGAAACAGCATCTCCCATTCGAAGATCGCGACTGCCCCCAGCACCACAAACGACAGCAGCACGAAGAAGTAATGATCCTCAATCGCTCCCCATTGCGATCGTCGCGGGTACGAGTTCTGCAGGAAGAACGCTGTGATCAGCCCCGGCGCTGCGACCATCGAGATGGCGCGCACCACAGTCGTCAGCGTCTCTCCCTCCACCTGCACCGTATCGCTGTCGAAGAAGCGCCGGAAGAAGTGCTGCGTCAGCATGCGGGTTACGCTCTGCCTTTCAGCCATGGCGCACCTTCATCGCACCCACCACATCTCGCGCCACCTGCTCCGTGTTCGTCTGTTGCACCAGCTCCGCAAAGACGCTCTCCAGCGTGGGCAGCGCGGTCAACCGGATCAGATCTCCCGGCGGAGCATCGGCCACTACCCTTCCCTTCGCCAGCACGATCACGCGGCTGCAAACCCGCTCCACCACCTCCAGCACATGCGAGATGTAGAGGATCGCCTTGCCCTCTCCGGACAACAGCACCAGCAGATCCTTGAACAGGCGTGCTGAAATCGCATCCAATCCCGACAGCGGCTCGTCGAACACAAGCAACTGCGGATCGTGCAGCAGCGCCGCGGCGATCAACACCCGCTGTTTCATCCCCTTTGAGTAATCGGAGAGAGCGGAATATTGCGCCGCCTCCAGCGACAACAACTGCAGCAGAGAGCGCGCCTTATAGTTCAGCAGCTTCTCCTCGATACCACGCAGCCGGCCTACCAGCTGCAGATACTCGAGACCTGACAAATGGGTGTAGACCTGCGCTTCTTCCGGAACATATCCGAGCTGAACGCGATAGGAGATCAGATCGTCATGGATGTTTCGACCCCCAAAGAGAACTTTCCCCTTGGTCGGGCGAATCATTCCCATCACCATCTTCACCGTCGTCGACTTTCCCGAACCGTTGGGCCCGAGGTACCCCAGCACCTCACCCGCCTTGAGCACGAAACTCACGTCCTCCACCGCGGGAATGCTGCGGTAGCTCTTCGATACGCGTGTCAATTCCAGCATCCGGGACCCCTATGTAGTAAACTACTTATAGTAGAATACTACATAGCATGACTAGCGCTCCCCGCCTCTCGCACAGCGCGGCCCTCATCCTCAAGGCGCTCAGCCTCGGCTATTGCTTTGGCCTCGACATTATGGAGGCCACAGGTCTGCCCAGCGGCACCGTGTATCCCGCGCTCCGCCGCCTGGAGCGTGACGGCCTGGTCGAATCCAAATGGGAGCCCGAAGACGAAGCGACCGCCAGCCAGCGACCGCCGCGCCGCTACTACCAGGTCACGCATTCCGGCAAGACCGCGGCCCGCGCCGCCACCCAACGTTATCCCCTGCTCGCACATCTGCTTCCGGAGAAGCGCTCATGAGTCAGGCCGTTCCCCCCATGCTTCCGCGCTTCGAACGCAACCTCCTCACCATCATCCGCAGGCTCGTGCCCGCTCACGAACGCGAAGAGTGGTCACGCACATGGCAGGCGGAGCTCTGGTACCTGCACCAGCGCAGCCGGCATCGTCATGTCTCCCCGCTCACCGGCATCGCCGATCTCTCCATCGGACTCACGCGCGATGCGCTCTGGCTCCGCACCGAAGACTGGAGACTCGCCTTCAGCGACACTGCGGCCGTGTGTGTGGCCTCGTTGCTGGGCCTGAGTCTTCTCTCCACCCTGGTCGCCCTGGCACTCGCCGGCAGCTGGCACTCGCTTCATCTCTATCTTCGCGATGAGTTCGTGCGCTCACTCATTGCAGCGCCTCATGTCCTGTTCGTGCTCCTTGCCACCGCGCCGCGCCGGCACTCGGCCCAGGGCCATCCTCGGTGGCCCTTCTGGATCAAGCGATACTTCTTCTTCGGCCTGAAGACGCTGGAGATTCTGTTGCTGGCCTTTCTGCTAAGCGTCGACCTGTGCCTGCCCCTTCACGCCGCTATTCCTCTCACCGCCGACCTGTTGCAGCTCTTCGCCTTTGTTTTCTTTGCTCTCATCGGCCTGCGCTGGTCCATCGGCGACCA
>DASXGY010000461.1:0-7239 GCA_036488835.1 Acidobacteriaceae bacterium | reverse complement strand
CCGTTCTTGAAGTCTTTGCGGAACGCCCACATGCCCGACGTGTCATCCCATCCGTCGTCGAACATGAACGAGTCCAGGGTCACGCCGCGTTTCTCATGCAGCTCTCGGCCGAAGGTGTTGATCCGGTCCACCGCCTCGATCTGGGTGTAGCGGTTTTCGTACCCGATGTCGTACCAGCTGTTGTAGTGCAGGAAGGTGCGATACGGATGCGCACGCTCCCGCTCGATGTATGCCAGAAAGTCGCGCCGCATCTGGCCCGGCTCCGCTACGCCCACCACGGAGGAGTAGCGCACCGTCTGTCCCGCGCGTAGCGGCAGCACGCGCTCCATCTCGGCGACGCCACGTTCATGCACCACGCTGCTGGTGGAGAGTGGATGTTCAAAGCCGAGGAAGAAGTCGCCAGCGACCAGCGGTGAGCCTTTTACCGTGCCGGTCAGCCGCATCCCCGGCGATGTCGAGTCGATCAGGGAAACGCGTGTGATAGCCACGTCTTCCTTGCCTGCCGTGATGGTGAGCACCTGCCGGACATAGTGCGCGCCTTGGCGCACCAGCACTGCCCAGTCCACCTGGAACCGCCCTGCGGGCTCGCCCAGCCGATAGTGGACGGCGGCGCCGGGCAACTGCTCCGCAGCGACGGTCGCGCGTGGATCGGGAGCCAGTTGTTCCACTCGCGCCGGCTCCAGCAGCGTCATCTCGGCAGGCTCGAGAACATGTCCATCGGCCAAGGCGATTCGGAACGGACCGCTCACCTGCAATACCCGCCCATCGCGCAGATCGCGTACCTCTAGCGCAACTGGCCTGCCTTCATGGAGGGGCCAGCGCGCCTCAATCACGCGATTGCCGATGCGCCCCTCCGCCGAGCTCGCAATCGAGGCGACAGCCTCTCCGGCACTTGCGGGCTGCGAACCATGCTGTTCGCTTCGGCCATCAGCGCTCAGTGCGATCACGAGCAAAGCAGAGAGAGACACAGCAGCCAAAGTGCGGGGCAAACGGCGCTTCGATGCGATCACTGGATCTCCGGAACAGGGTGCACAGGCCGTTCAGCCGTGGGGTGGATTCTGACGTGCGAGACCACTCTCGAGATCGCGCCCGACGGGCTCGGCGTATCCGGCTTCAGCCCCGCTTCGAGCGAGCAGAACAATCCCAGCAGCTGACCGAAGATCACGTCCAGCGGCGGCCGCAGCGCATCCGGCGGCAAATTGCCCGGGCCGCCGAGTTCAAGCGTCACATCCGCTGCCTCCAATACCTCGCGCGGCAAGGCAAATCCTGTGGCCGCAATCGTCGCGCCCAGATTCTTGCCGCGCAGATCATCGAGCAAATCGGTTTCATACGCGCGCGTCAGAGCATCCGACGCGAGATAGGCGACCACCAGCGTCTGCCGGTCAATAAATGACAGCGGTCCGTGGCGCAGACCGAGGAACGATTGCGACATGGTGAAGATGCGTCCGGCCGTCAACTCCTGCACCTTCAGAGCCGACTCCGCCGCCGTCGCCATCAGCGCGCCGGAGCCGAGGAAACACACCCGGGTAAAGCCGCTCTTCGCCAGCCCGGCTGCGGCATCGGCTGCTCGCGGCCGCAGCGATTCCGCGCTCGCGGCAAGCTGCTCGAGCATCCTGCTATAGCTGTCCAGATCATCGAGATAGGCGAGCGCCTGCCCCGCCACCACCATGTTGGTGAATGAGCTGGTCATCGCCAGGCCGCGATCGTTTGTCGCAGGATCAAGCACCAGCGCGTACGCTCCCGCGCGTCCCTGCGCCAGGTTCGCCATGGCACCATTGGCATTGCAGGTGATGACCAGGTGCGCGACACGGCCAAAGCGGTGCATCATCTCCTCCATGACCGCCACGCCCTCCGAGCTGTCCCCGGACCGCGAAAACGAGATGCACAGAGCCGATTCCTCTGGACGGACCCACTCGTCCATCCCCGTCAGCAGCTCCGTGCTGGCCACCGCGCGCACCGGGCGTCCCCACCGCTGTTCCAGCAGCCGCTCCAGCGACCGGCCGACAAAGTCCGATGTCCCCGCGCCCGCCAGCAGCACGGGCCCCGGTGCGTTCGCCAGGAAGCGACGAAGCCCGTTCTGCTGCTGCCGGCACAGCGCCAGCGTGCCCGGCCAGGTCTGCGGTTGCTGGGCAATCTCTTCGGCCGTATGCTCAGCTCCCTGCCGGCCCGGCAGTCCCAACAAAGCACTCAGCGCATCCACACAGCCCTCCATCACCAACCAACCCACAACCGACAGTCGAGGATTGTATTACACTCGGAGCAACGAATCGAAACAAAAAGAAACTAAACGGCAAAACAATCGATAACCGAATGATTGCCATAGTCGACAAAAAGGAGTCCTGAACGCGTGCTTGCCCCGGTGCTGGTGGTCGGCGAAGTGAACGTGGATATCGTGCTCTCCGGAATGGCGTCGCCACCTGTCCTCGGAAGCGAAGTGCTCGCCCAGGAGATGCGTATGGTGCTGGGCAGCGCTTCGGCGATCTTTGCGAGCGGCATTGCACGTCTCGGTCATCCGGTAGGCTTCGTCAGCAAGACGGGCGACGATGATTTTGGCCGCTTTTGCCGCGATGAGCTGCGGAATGCTGGTATTTCAACGGACCGTCTGCTTCTGTCATTGCGACCGACAGGCGCCACGATCGTGTTGAGCGCCTGTGGTGACCGCGCGCTTGTCACTCATCTCGGCGCTATCGCAGACCTCGGATACGGCGACCTGCCCGCCAACCTGTTCGACGGCTTTCGGCATCTGCATCTGACTTCATATTTTCTGCAGGAGCGCCTGCGTCCGGATTTTCCGCGGCTGATCCGTGAGGCGAAGGCTGCCGGACTTACGGTATCTTTCGATCCCAACTCCGATCCGTCGCAGGGTTGGTCGCGGGAGATATGGGATGTCATCCGCTCTGTCGATATTGTGTTCATAAACGAACAGGAAGCGCAGGCTCTGACTGGCACGTCGAAGACACTCGAAGCCATTTCGATACTGACTAAGCGCACGGCCTGTACCGTCGTGAAGCAAGGCAGGGAAGGAGCCACCGCCGTGCGCGGAGCAGAGAAGATTCACCTTGAGGCATTCAGCGTGAACGCGGTGGATACAACCGGTGCGGGTGATTCTTTCGCAGCGGGTTTCGTGCACGGCATGCTCACGAAGCGGCCGCTGCGGGATTGCCTGCTACTGGCGAATGCGACCGGTGCCCTCTCTGCCACCGGGGTCGGCGGAACCGCTGCCCAGCCTGATCGCGAGACACTTGCAGGTTTCCTTCACTCGCATCAGGTGTCCGTTGCGGAGTGCGGCGCATGAGTGCTAGCGACTTCGAGTGGGCGGCGACAGAGAACGATGGGAGCCAACATGTCAGGTGATATGCGCGATCCGTTCGTCTCGATGATGACCGCCGCGAGCAAGGTCGCCTTGAAGCTGAGCGATTTCACGCCACAATCGATGCTCCGTGTGGCAGAACACCCGATCGAGCGGCCGAAGTTTCCCGCGATCGATTTCCATAACCACATCGACGGGATGGAGCCTGCCGAGGTATTGCGCATTATGGATGCCTGCGGCATCGAGCACCTGGTGAACATCACCATGAAACCGGGCACGGATGGCATAGAGAGCCTTACGCGATTGCGCGCTGCGTCCCCGGACCGCTTCTCCACCATCGCGTGGATGGACTGGCGCGATCTGAACGAAGTTGATTTCTTTGATAGATCGGTGCAGCGTCTGGAGCAATGCGTGGCTGCCGGCGCCATCGGCATGAAGATATGGAAAGACCTGGGCCTGCGGCTGCATGATCGCGATGGCTCGCTGCTGCGCATCGACGACCCGCGACTGGACTCACTTTTCGCGCGCGCGGCAGAGTTAGGTGTCTTCATCATGTTCCACACCGCGGATCCCGCTGCATTCTTCCTGCCTACGGATGCGCACAACGAGCGTTTCGAAGAACTATCCGCGCATCAGGACTGGAGCTTCTATGGTTCTGCGTTCAGCAGGGAAGAACTGCTCACGCAGCGAAACTGCGTCTTTGCGCGGCATCCGAAGACCCGCTTCGTCGCAGCCCATATGGGCGAGCAACCGGAAGAGCTTGCGGCGCTCGCCGCCACGCTTGAGGCCTACCCGAATGTCCAGCTCGACATGTCGGCGCGCGTGGCTGAGCTGGGCCGTCAGCCGTTTACCGCTCGGCGTTTCTTTCTTCGCTTCGCAGATCGCATTCTCTTCGGCGCGGACTTGCTGCCGGAGGAATCGATGTATCGCTCGCACTACCGGTTCTTTGAAACCGAAGATGAATACTTCGACTATCCCTCGCATGCTTCCCGGCAGGGGCGATGGCAGATCTACGGTCTGAATCTGCCCGATGCGGTCCTTGAACACATCTATCGCGGGAATGCGAGATCGCTGCTTGCTGCCTCGCAGGGAGCGGTCTGACGTTGTCAGTCCGCCCCTGCGGACATCATTTCTGCGGCGCGACGCTCTTCTTTACGCGCCCGGATGACGCGCGCCGAATGAGTTCCGGCTCAACCATGATTTCCGGCACGTACGCTGCCGTTTTCTCAATCTGATCGATGATTGTCTTGGCAGCAATGTGACCCATGTGCAGCAGCGGCTGGCAGATAGTCGTCAACTCTGGTTTGAAAATGACTGCTAACGGTATGTCGTCGAATCCAACCACGGAGACGTCTTCCGGCACGCGCAAGCCCGCCTCATGGAATGCCTGGATAGCACCGATCGCAGAGATATCGTTGTATGCGAAAAGTGCAGTGAAATGCTGCTTGCGGGCAAGCAACACCTTTGCCGCGGGATAGCCAAGCTCCGGGGTGGCGAGATCGGTCTCGATCTGGACCGTTAGTTCTTGCCGCACGCGCACGCCGAGCTCTTTCGCGACATGGCAGA
Organism: Acidobacteriaceae bacterium; assembly: GCA_036488835.1. Classification (GTDB taxonomy): domain Bacteria; phylum Acidobacteriota; class Terriglobia; order Terriglobales; family Acidobacteriaceae; genus KBS-83. The sequence goes on along the minus strand of DASXGY010000461.1, from coordinate 2,363 downwards.
TCGCCAACCAGCGCGTCCCGGAGTCCGAACTATCCTTTTGCCCCTTCAGAAATGCGATCTCTCGGTGTCCGTTTTCCAGCAGGTGAGTGAGCGCCAGACGTGCAGCGACCTTGTGATCGATGGTGATGTTGGTGACGCCGGGTACATGCCGGTGTCCGGCGACGGCGACTGTGGGAAGCGCAGGTTGCTCTTTGATCGACGTATCGACCGTGATGAATCCCTCGACACCGCGCGTCAGCAGCATCTGCGAGTAATTCTGCAAAACCCGCTGATCGTGCCGATGGATCACGGTCAGGAAGAAGTATTCCGAGTTCCGCAGATGCTCTTCGATGCCGTTGATGATGCCGGACCCGTAGGGGTCTCCGATCTGCTGGGTGATCACGCCGATGGTGTTGGTGCGCTGCAGGCGCAGGGAGCGGGCGAAGTAGTTAGGCTTGTAGTTGAGCTCCCGCGCTGCTTCAATAATCCGCCGCTTGGTGTGCTCAGGAATCGCACGGGCTGCCGCCGAATCGTTCAAGGCGGCCGAAATCGTGCCTGCAGTCAGGTGCAGGTGCTTGGCAAGAGTCTTCAACGTGACTCTTGGCTCCGTGATATCCGACGTTCGTTTTCTCGTCAAGTTTGGTGCCTTCGTCGTTTTGCGCATTTCGTGCCATTCAGACTTCAGGGACTGCTTAGACACTCTACCTGACCTGCGATGGTATCGATAACTGTGATTTTGGGCTCGTGGAATCGATTCCGCAGGAGCGCGAAAATGAGCGCTGCGTGGCCTGACTTGCCCAGTATTGCGGGAGCGTCGGTTCGCCCTGGCCGATAGGGACTAGCCGGCGAGCGGCGGAGGCCGATATCCAAACTCACGCTCGACCGCGGCAGCTACAGCCAGCACGCTCTCATCTTCAAAGGGACAGCCGGCCACTTGTACGCCTATAGGCAGGCCGTGGGGAGAGGTGCCGACAGGAACGACTGCAGCCGGCGATGCAAGCACGTTGAACCATTGGGTATAGCGCATTGCGTCAAGATAGCCAACGGTTGTGCCGTCGATCTTCCACTCCCGCTCACCGTGGCGAAAGGCGGGCACCGCGCAAACCGGCGTCAATAGAATTGGGACCTCACGCATCTCCGCCAGCAGGCTACCGCGAATCGTATCGCAATCCGCCCACGCCTGCAGGAGAGATTCTGCTGTCAGGGGCGGGGCGGCGCGCGCAAATTCCAGGAAGTTCTTGAAGATTGGGCTTAACTCTTCTTCGTGTCCCCGAATGATTGGAGCATAGAACATCGCGCCGCACTGCATGAAAAACTTCCACCATAACTCACGCGCGGCCTCCAGCCATGCGGGACGAAAAGGCCGCACGCTGAAGCCTTGGCGCTCCAGCGCTCGCGCGGCATCCCGGACAGCGCCGCGCGTCTCTGCAGTGACGGGAGTCAGCCCATCGTCTTCAAACCATCCGATGGGGATACGTTTCGCATCCTCCATCGAGACTGGACGCGGGGGGACGGGCGGACTTACGGGATCAAGTGGGTCCTGCGCCGATAGCAGCTGAAAGAGAAGGCTTAGGTCGGCGACGGTGCGAGCCATCGGACCGATGGCGCCGAGTGTGGAGAAGGGTCCGACGCAGGGCGGATGATGCCCGCGTCCAGGTACCCGCCCAGGGGTCGGCTTCAGCGAGCAGATGCCGCAGAAATGTGCGGGCTCGCGGACGGATCCGCCACTATCGCTGCCCAAGCCGCCCGCGGATAGGCCCGCGGCAATCGCGGCCGCCTCACCACCGCTCGATCCCCCCGCAGAGCGATCGAGAGCCCACGGGTTACTGGTTTTTCCATAGAGGAGGTTGTCGGTTTCATATGCCATCAGAAACTCAGGGCAGTTGGTGCTTCCAAGAAAGACGGCGCCGTTGCTGCGCAGTCGGGCAACTGCTTCTGCGTCGGTCTCCGCGACCTTGCCTCGACACAATACACTGCCTAACTCACACCGATGCCCCTGGATCGGGATAGACGATTTGATAGTGACCGGAAGTCCAGCCAAAAGGCCGGAACCGGCCTGGCGCGCCTGGGCGCGGACTCGCTCGGCATCGAAATCAATGATGGCATTTAGTACCGGATTGAGGAGCTCGATCTGGCGAATATGTTCGTCCGCCAATTCGACGGCCGAGATCTTGCGCTGCTCAAGCAAAGCAAGCTGAGCAACTGCAGGAAGAGTTGTGATGTTCATTTGAAACTGTGTTTCATGCCGTTGTGGGCTCTTCGAAGTACCGCTCGATTTCTTCCAACGTCTTTCCCTTTGTCTCAGGAAGGAAGAACGTTACCGTGATTAGATAGATCACGGTAAAGCCGGCGAAGAGAAAGAACATCGCCGAATAGCCATATTT
>DASXGY010000433.1:0-8352 GCA_036488835.1 Acidobacteriaceae bacterium | reverse complement strand
CGAATCGGGTAGCCGTCGCAGATACAGATCGTGATTGTGCACATAGCTCACGGCGCTGCCATCGGGTGCGAACTTCGGATCGTCGCCGCTGGCGGTGCCGGTCTCTGCTACGGCAACCCCCAGACCGCTCTTGAGTGAGTAAAGGAAGAGCGCTCCGTCGGAGTCGAACAGCAGGTGCTTCGAGTCCGGTGCCCAGAGGTAGCTCGCCTCACCGTAACGGCTGCGGTGGTCCTTATCCTGTTCGCTCGCAGCACTCGAGTGCATGCTGCCGATCCTTCCCTTGGCCACCAGGACGCTTGTCTTGCCCGACTCTCCATCGGTCGCCATCAAGTCCCCATCGCCGTTCAGGTAGGTCATGCGCAGGCCATCCGGAGACCACGCCATCCCATGCGGCGCATCAGCAGTGAGGGTGGGATCGGTAAAGATTGCGGAGATGGTGAGCGGCTTCGTCTGTGCCTGGAGTGAGGCCGCAGACGAGACAAGGATGCAGAGAACGAAAGCACGCAAACAGGAACAGGAGGGCACGAAGGCAAACTCCGACAGGGCGAAATGGTTCTTGCGGGAGGATGGATCAGTGTACAGGAGGGGCGCGGGGATTCGAGCGGCGAGACAATGGAATGACACTGCGGGGGTTCCCACAACAGGAGCGTTGCGATGCGGATGGCCATCGTGTCCGACATACATGGCAACCGAACAGCATTTGAGGCCGTTCTGGCCGATCTCAAACAGACCTCTCCCGACCTGATCCTGCACGGCGGCGATCTGGCGGACAGCGGTGCGAGTCCCGCGGAGATTGTCGATCGCATCCGAGAGCTCGGCTGGGAGGGAGTGGTTGGCAATACGGATGAAATGCTCTTTGCGCCCGAGTCATTGCGGCAATTCGCGAAACAATCGCCCGGATTGCAGTCAATTGTCGCGGTGGTAGAAGAGATCGCCGCAGCAACTCGCGAATCGCTCGGAGATGGGAGGCTCGCGTGGCTGCGCGAACTGCCGCGCGTGCAGACGCATGGTCCGATGACTTTGCTACACGCGAGCCCCCAAAGCCTCTGGCATGCCCCTTCACCGGAAGCGGGCGATACCGAGCTGGAGTCGGCGTTCGGATCGCTCGACACGCTGATCAGCATCTATGGTCATATCCATTGCGCCTATGTTCGAAATCTTCCGCAAAGGGTCGTGGCGAACACCGGCAGCGTGAGTCTTTCTTACGATGGCGATCGCCGCGCCGCATACCTCTTGCTGGATGACGCGAATCCATCCATCCGGCGCGTGGCCTATGACCTGGATAAGGAGCTGAAGGCTCTTGCCAGTTGTCCTCTGCCGCATACGGAGTGGCTGGCAAAGACACTCCAGATGGCGCGGCCACAGATGCCGGCAGCGATGTCTTCTAACTAAACGACTGCCTGCCGCGCGCGGCGCAGTGGGTGCAGTGGAATGGAGTTCGCGGTGTCGCGCAGCCCGCTCCAGCTCTCGGCGACGATGAGGCTGTTGCCGGGATTGTGCGGGTCGTAACGTACCGACGCCGGAAAGCTGAGCCGGATCTTGTGGATGTCCACTACGTGCTGCAGTAGCGTCACATCCTGCGAGCACTCGTAGGTGACGCCGGCAACGTCGTATTGATACAGGATGAGCTGCATGCCGAGAGGGCGATCTGATTCCTCGGGCGATAGCTCGTTGATGTCGAGTACGGTGGCGTCGATGATGCGGCCCTTCTGCACCAGGGCGTCGCGTCGGTCGCGCTCCAGCTCGTCGGGGCTGGGCCGCTTCTTTGACATCCAGTACAGGGTGGCTCCGGCAGCCATCGCCGCCACTACCGCCACGCCACTTACCAACTGGGTCTCTCGCACGGTGATGCCGAACATCGGTGCTCCGGGGAACAGGAGAGCCACAACAGCAACTCTCGATTTCTGCTGCAAGCATAGCGCAGCAATGGCGGCCCGCGAGTTACGAATCGGTGTCTGGCGGATGGCGCAAATGGGGGATACAAAGCATTTTGGCCCGGGTCGCGTACCCCGGCCACGCTCCGCGATGTGTGGCTCTTCCCGCGGGGGAGCGCCGCCGGCAGCGCTCTTGTATGGGCCTGCAGCGAAATGTCCTCCAGCCGCGAAGCGTATAGTGAAGGGAGGATGAACGAGCCAGTCGTAACGCCGCCAGCGGGACCTCCGCGGCGGTTTTCCACATATACATCAGGCGATCTCGAAGCGGGATCGCTGTCCCTTTCTGGTGGGCGCCGTATACGCTCCACCACTGTGATCTGTGTCCGCCGGGGCACCAGCGTCGTGATGGCCGCCGACGGCCAGGTCACGCTGGGCGACAGCGTTATCAAGCACACGGCGAAGAAGATACGCCGGCTCTATCAGGACAAGATCCTGGCCGGGTTCGCCGGATCGACCGCGGATGCCTTCTCGCTCTTCAGCCGCTTTGAGGGCAAGCTGGAGCAATATGCCGGCAACCTGGGCCGTTCCGCGGTGGAGCTGGCCAAGGACTGGCGCACGGACAAGATGCTGCGCTCGCTGGAGGCGCTGCTGGTGGTGGCGGATCCCCACCAGACCTTCCTCATCAGCGGTTCGGGCGACGTAATCGAGCCGGACGAAGGGATTGCGACCATCGGCTCCGGGGGCTCCTTCGCGCTGGCCGCCGCCCGCGCCCTGCTACAGAACACCGACATGGGCGCACGCGACATCGCGGAGAAGAGCCTGCGGATTGCGGGACAGATCTGTATTTACACCAACGACCAGATCACGATCGAAGAGTTGAGCGCCTAATCGGAGCGCAACGGCCCGGAAGAAGGGCCGGAAGGAACAACAGATATGGCTATCTATTTACCAGGCGCAGCGGAAGACCAGGAGCTGTCGCTGGATGAGCTGACGCCGCGGCAGATTGTGGCGGAGCTGGACAAGTACGTGGTGGGACAGAGCGCCGCCAAGCGGGCGGTGGCGATTGCGCTGCGCAACCGCATGCGGCGGCAGAAGCTGCCGCCCGATCTCGCGGAAGAGATCATGCCGAAGAACATCATCATGATCGGGCCGACGGGGGTGGGCAAGACGGAGATTGCGCGACGCCTGGCGAAGCTGACCGGCTCGCCGTTCCTGAAGGTGGAGGCGTCGAAGTTCACCGAAGTCGGGTACGTGGGTCGCGACGTGGAGTCGATGATCCGCGACCTGGTGGAGATCGCCATCGACATGGTGCGCGAGGAGCGACTCGAAGAGGTGGAGGACAAGGCCGAGCTGAATGCGGAGGAGCGGCTGCTGGACCTGTTGCTGCCCGCGCCCGTGGCTACCGTGAAGCAGCCGGAGGGCCGGCAGGACGCGAAGGTGATCGACATCCTGAGCGTGCAGGAGAGTGCGCCGACAATTGAGGCACCGAAGGACGCGACGGACAGCCACCAGCGCACACGCGAGAAGCTGCGGCAGCAGTTCCGCGAGGGCAAGCTGGACGATCGCACGGTGGAGATTGACGTGCGCGAGCGGAATACGCCGAGCTTCGAGATCATCACCAACCAGGGTCAGGAGGAGATGGATGTCAACCTGAAGGACATTCTTCCCGGACTCTTCGGCCAGAGGACCAAGAAGCGGAAGATGAAGGTGAGTGAGGCCTTCGAGTACCTGGTGCAGGAAGAGGAGCAGCGGCTGATCGACATCGATCAGGTGAACCGTGTGGCGGTCGACCGCGTAGAAAACTCCGGCATCATTTTTCTGGATGAGATCGACAAGGTGGCGGGGCGTGAAGGCGGCCACGGGCCGGATATTTCCCGGGAAGGCGTGCAGCGCGACATCCTGCCCATCGTCGAAGGCACGACCGTGAATACGCGCTACGGCATGGTCTCTACCGACCACATCCTGTTCATCGCAGCGGGCGCGTTCCACGTGTCGAAGCCGAGCGACCTGATCCCGGAGCTGCAGGGGCGCTTTCCGATCCGCGTAGAGCTGCAGTCGCTCACGGTGGAGGACTTCATCCGCATCCTGACCGAGCCGAAGTCGTCGCTGACCAAGCAGTACGCGGCGCTGCTCGAGACCGAAGGACTGAAGCTCGAGTTCACGCGCGAGGCGCTGGAAGAGATGGCGCAGTTTGCCTTCCGCGTGAATGAGAACACGGAAAACATTGGCGCGCGGCGGCTGCACACCATCATGGAGCGGGTGCTGGACGAGATCAGCTTCCTGGCGCCGGATCTGCAAAAGGGCCAGAAGACGGCCGAGGGCGTGCTCGACCTGGCAGCGGCTTCGGCGGACGGCCTGGGCGCTACGGTTCCGCTGCCCGTGGTGGAGCGCACGACCGAGCACGGGGTGGAGAAGGTGGTAGTCGTCGATCCGGCATACGTGCAGGCGATGGTGGCGACGATCGTGAAGAACCAGGATTTATCGCGCTACATCCTGTAAGCGGGACCCCCTCCCCCCTTCCGGTACCGGAGGCTGGCTGGTAAGTCACGCCGCATCATGCATTTAGGGTGCCTCCCGAGGGCTAAAAATGTCCAAACAAAGGACTTATCGGTAAAAATGTCTATCCATTGGACTTAGCGGCTGCACTGGCGGCCGGACTTACAAAGACGAAAGCCACGGAGGCGTGTCCGTGGCTTTTTGTCTTCTTAGTCCTAGTTCAAGCTTAGCAATTCGGGTGGGGTGATTTGGCAGTTTTCTGCGTCGGCCCGGCGGCGGCGGTCCAGTTTGGGAATTTGCGGAAGCCTCCAGAGGGATCAGTAGTTGATTGAGAGGCCGGATCGAATTACACCCACCCCTATTTGTGGCTGTCGAGCAAAGAGCGACGGTTAGTTTGTGCCCTTGACGGAATCTGCCGGCGTGTAGCCTTCAGGGATCTGGAAGCGGGATGGGTCCGGGTCGGTGCGGGAGATCTGTGTCACCGTCATGGTGACACTTCCGGTGCGTGGATCGTTGTGGCGGATGATGAGGTTGATACGAAGGTCCGGGGAGTACCAGAACTCGTCTGTGACCTGGATTTCCCGGCCGGCGCCGCTGTTGTCCGCCGGGATGATCTGGGTTTCGCGCACGCCGTGGGCGGAGAGGCCGTCGACCTCATGCACGCCGAGATCTTCTTCCTTGACGTACGGATTCTGCGGGAGATTGGTGCCGGTGGGCGAAGCATAAAGGAGTGCGGGGGGCACGGTTTCCGGAGGACGATTCACGGTGCCGGTGGTGAAGGTGTGGGTCTGAGGATTGAGGTGGGTGGAAGTACGAGTCTGCGGGTCATAGATCAGAATGCCCCGGACATCCGGCTGGCCGGCGAAGGAGAGCGGCTCGAGGGTTCTGACTTCGTTGAAGATGCGGCCCCGGGTGTCGCGGCCGATCTCGCGCATGGTTTTGTAACTGCGGACGGTGCCATTCTGGTCGACGAAGGTGCGCTGCACCTGGATGACGCCGCTGAAGGGTGCGTTGGGAAATGGAGTGACGAAGACATCCAGCCGAGGTTGGGCTGACGCGGCCTGAGACCCGGCGGCAAGGAACGTAGCGGCAACGAACCAGGCGACAACGAAGCAGACGGCAGACAGAGAGAAACGGCAGCGCATCCCTTCACCCTCCGGGAAACGCTTGTAGCATACTCGCGGGCGGGTGAGCTGAGGAAGCGGGAAGCCGCTTTCATCGATGACTTTCGACACAAGCGAACAATTTCGCAATCAGTTCTGATGTGCCTGATTCCAACTATCGGCAAAGATCTTGGCGAAGGTATAGATACTCTGCATGGGGTTCGCGCCTATTGACGTTGGGAAGATGCTTCCATCGACTACGTAAAGGCTCTCCGTACCCCACACGTGGAAATCGGTTCCAACAACACTGTCTTGTGGACTTGAACCCATTTTGTCGGTTGCCTGCATATGGGCAGAAGAAATCACAGATCGATTTGAGATGAAGTGCAGGTTCCTTTGCACGAGGCTGGCCTCTTCCGGTCTTGTCAACACTGACGCCTGAAGGCTGGCATCGTTTTGGAAAGAGCCGAGAATGTCTTCGGTTGTTGGTAAATAGACTTCTTTGGCACCGGCCAGAAACATGATTCGGACGGCTTCAGCGATTCCTTCCGCGAACCGCTTTTTATCCTCCTCCGATAGGGTGTAATCGATCTGCGGGTTCCCTTGTGCATCGAGCACAAGCCGGTTGGTTGGAGTTGGCGTGTCGATGAGCATCACGCCGAATCCCGCCAATTTTCGAAAATCCTGAACCATCTGGAAGGTATGTATCGCCGGCCCCGGCGACATCAGCGCTGCATAGAGCGGCTGGTCGGCCATTGACTCCAACGCATATCCACGATCCACCAGCATGTCGTCCACGTACACGGATGCCTCCGTGCCCTTGAGAACATCAATAGGGTGGTCGAACTTTCCCATCACGGGCATCGAAGGGTGAAGAATGACTCCACGGCCAATCTGATCGTTCTGGACGCCTGAGCGCAGAAGCACAGTAGGCGAACCCAGTGCACCAGCGGACAAAATGACCTGTTTCGCACGAATTGTCAGCGTGTCTCCGGGGTTCAACCCGAAGTGATTCGGGTCTGCAATCGCTCCAACCTCAGAAATCGGGTGACGCATCCGTACTTCCACTCCGTACGCTCGTTGCGCACCGTCATGGTCTTCAAATAGCACCCGGCGCACATCTGCGTCCGGTACCATGCTCAACGGATTGGACGTATCCTCCAACGCATCAATCAGCAACTGACTCTCCGACGATCGCTTGTCTGTCACGGGGTAGGGCGATTTTCCGGGCGCGTAGGTGTTAAGGGAATACAGCTTGGGGTGCAGTCCCGCGCGTCGCGCTCCATCCCATAGCACGTGATTGTTCAGATTGATTTCAGCTTCTGACAATGTCCGGGTTCCCATTGCTTGCTTGACCCACTCGTACTGCCGCGCAATTTCAGCTTGCGTAAATTCGTTTGGCCTAATCTGACCTGCCTTCCGCCAACCCTCAATCTTTGCCCGTATCGCCGCCGTCGTCGGTGCAAAGCAGAGATCTACATTTACTTGCGAACCTCCGCCGACGGCCATGCCATTTCTAATTCGGATCGTCCCGTCCATGGATGTGCGCGTGTCGATCAAGTCGTCTACCAGTCGCGTCTCCATAGATCCCGGTACGACAAACGAGCCTCGTTCCACCAAGAGAACTCGTTTGCCGCCGCGACGAAGCTCGTGCGCAAGCACTGAGCCTGCCGGTCCGCTGCCCACGATCAACACATCGATCGGACCATCCTTCGAAACGATTTCGTGCTTCTCGCGATCAACTCGTAACCGAGTTGGCGGCATATGAAGCGAGTGCTGTTCCACATATCCCGGCGGGGCAAACAGGCTCAGCTTGACGCCGGTAAGCTTTTCCTGGATCCCGCTGTATCCGGTCACGATATAAAAATTGCGAATCGTTGTGGCCAGCCGTCGAGGCGCATTCGCGTTACAAGACTGCAGCAGGAACAGCACGTGCTCCCGTGCAGGTCGGTCGAGCGCCGCGAAGGATGTAACACCAGTCCGCTTGACGACGTTATCGATCCCGCACGTTGCGCCAAAGCCGCGCAAATCCGCAAATGGAGCGAGAAGTTCTCGAAAGGCGGGATTTCCTCCACCGGAACGCCACATCTCGTCACGAGCCGCCAGCAACAGGGTTGTAGTTTTCGTGTCCTTGTCGAGCTCGCTCACAGGGAAGAACGATGAGAACAGCGTCTCGTGTACTGCGTGAAGCGGATCGTTTGCACCGTCGCCCCGTGCGGCGGCGTCTTGCGCATTGCAGTTGCCGGCTATGTGGCCAAGAGCGATGGTCAGCAGCGCCAGGAAAAGGACGGCCCGAAGGAAGCGCATAGGCGCACCGATTCTATGCGGTACGATCTTTCCCTTCAACACAAGAGCGCCTCTTTCGCGCTTCAGTTCAAGATTGTCCGGCAGCGCGACCGAGCACGGGGTCGAGAAGGTCGTTGTGGTCGATTTGTTCGCCCTATGGCTTTGGGGCCATGGCGGAGGGCTCTGCGCCAGGCTTCGCTGGGGGTTTGAAGGTCACTGGCATACTGTGTCCTCGATGGCAGGTGCCGCAGGCCACGGTCTTCTGATCCGGTGCCGCATCCGGGTCGTGTATCTGGGACATGTACTTTGCGTTGATCTCCTGGGTCATCAACATCATGGTGCGCGCGGTGTTTTTTTCCGGCTTCTCGTCGGAGGCGAAGTTGGGTCGTTTGGCGGCCGCGTCCCAGGAGTGACAGAAGGTACACTGCACGCCGAGTTGCTGGGAGAAGCCGTGCATGATCTTCATCAGATCCTCCGGCGACGTGTCCTTGGGCAGCACCTTGAGGTTGGTTGGTTTCGGCATCGGTCCGTGAGCGGCGCCGGCGGACGATGGCGAGCCGCCGGGAGGCGGGGCCTGCTGGGCCAGGAGCGGA
>DASXGY010000420.1:0-5797 GCA_036488835.1 Acidobacteriaceae bacterium | reverse complement strand
ACGAAATTCTCATCGCGTGCCGGAGGCGTATAGGCGCAGAGTTTTGGCGGGATGAGACAGATGGGAAGAGTGAGTGCGAACCGGCTCTCACCCTTCTCTGCTACAGAACGGCTTCCGGGATCTTTGCTTCCAGTTCTGACGCAGGGTGAGAGATGTTCTGCAGCACCCGGTTGATGGTGCTCTCGGTGGGGTGGTTGGCCAGGTGCAGCACGCGGGCGGCCTTGCTGATGGTCTGGCAAAGCTGGAAGCGGTTGGGAATCTCTCGGCTTGCGGCGTAAACGAGTGAGGAACGCAGAGTCGGCCTCCTCGGCCTGTTGCGTAGGGCGCGCTGAGCAGATGTCGCGGGAAGTGTGCTTGATCTATTCAGGCGAGAATGTAACTCCATTCTACGCTAGTGGCTTTCTGGCGCTGGCGACGCGCGGGATACCCTGCAAATCGTCGATAAACCGGATGCCTTCAAAGCTGCCGGCACGAAGCAGCCCAACGACGGCATCGCGCTGGCCATGGCCGATTTCGAGCAGCAGATGCCTCCCGGGTTCCAGGTGCTCGAAGGCCTGTGGAATGAGTCGCCGATAGACCGCCAGCCCGTCCTCGCCTGCATAAAGAGCGCTGGCGGGCTCATAGTCTCGCACCTGCGGCTCCAGCACCTCGTCCCTCGCCACATACGGCGGGTTCGCGACGATGCAGTCAAAGCGTTCGTTGGCAAGCGCCGTGAACATATCCGATGCGACGAACCGCATGCGGTCCTCCGCCCGCAGAGACCGTGCATTCTGCCGCGCCACCGCCAGCGCCTCGGCGGAGATATCGGTCGCAGTGACGGTTGCATTTTGAAGCTCCAGCGCGAGCGTAATCGCCAGGATGCCGGATCCGGTGCCGATGTCCAGAATCCGCGTCGGCGCTGGGTCCAGGGCGAGCGCGGATTCCACCAGGTGCTCGGTCTCCGGGCGCGGGATCAGGACTGCGGGGGTCACGGCGAAGCTGCGCCCGTAGAACTCCTGCGTGCCGGTGATGTACTGCACCGGCTCGTTGCGGGCGCGGCGCGCGATGGCGGCTCGATAAGCGCTCATCTGGGATTCGCTCAGCTCGCGGTTCGGGTGCGTGAGCAGATCTGCTTTGCTCAGGCGAGCGATGTGCAGCAGCAGCAGCTCGGCGTCGCGGCGCGCGGTCGCGCCGGGGGATAGTCCTATAGCACCTTCGTGGAGTGCTGCATCGAGCGAGGTCATTCCGAATGAATGCTATACTGGTGCCAACGCTTCGCAAGGGTGATGCGAGATCGCATCCCGAATGCGGCCAGTATGCTGGCCTGCGGCTCTCCGGTGAGAGCCTCCAGCCCGAACCTGAAGCGTTGTCATCTACCGCGTGTCGAGTGGATGGAGTCTCGGAAGCGCAGTCGCATCAGCGCCCTCACTTCCAGGACGCAAGGATCGTGCGGCAAGAGCGGAGGCTGGCGCAAGAATGCCAGTCGGCAGCATCCAGAAGTCCCACCGTTTTTCCCCTACGTACAAAAAAGAACAGCGCGCCGCCCCGACCGTTCCTACAGGAATGACACACGATCGGATGCCAGGCGAGCAGCGCATGTCGCACATCGCGGCTACACAGGAAGTGTATCCGGCGATGCATAGGAAACCCAAGTTGAAATTATTTACTGAATTGACTCTTTCGCCCGAGCTGCAGAAGCGCCTCGCGGCATTGAACTTTGTTGTCCCCACGCCGGTACAGGCGTTGGCGATTCCTCCCGCTCTCGAAGGCCGCGATGTCCTGGCCACGGCGCAGACCGGCACCGGCAAAACCCTCAGCTTCATGCTGCCCATCATCGAGCGTCTGCAAAAGGCGGAGCGCACGCAAAAAGCGCAGGGCAAACAGGACCGGGTACAGATTGGAGCCCTCATCCTGCTGCCCACCCGCGAGCTCGCCATGCAGGTGGAGAAGGTCTACCGGCAGTTGATGCCGGAGGGCCGCATGCGCGCGGCACTGGTGGTTGGCGGGCTCGCCGAAGGGCCGCAGCTTGAAGCGCTGCGCCGCGGCGTCCGTATCGTCGTCGCGACGCCGGGCCGGCTGGAAGACTACCTCGACCGCAAACTGGTCAAGCTGGATGGCGTGGAAGTGCTGGTGCTCGACGAATGCGATCGCATGCTCGACATGGGCTTCAAGCCATCGATCAGGCGCATCGTGAGCAAGCTGCGTGCGGAACGGCAGACACTCTGCTACTCCGCTACGCTGAATACCGAGATGCGCGAGGTCACGCGTGAGTATCTCAAGAATCCGGCGCGCATCGACATCTCGACCGAGCTGAAGCCGGCGGAGAACGTTGCGTTGCAGATGTTCGAGGTCACGAAGGAGAAGAAGTCCGAGCTGCTGGAGCACCTGCTCAGCAAGCATGAGGGCAGCTTCCTGGTCTTCACTCGCACCAAGCACGGCGCCGACCGGCTGGCCAACCGCCTCAGCCGCGTTGGTCACAACGCGGCGCGCATCCACGGCGACCGCACCCAGGCGCAGCGGGTTGCTGCGCTGAAGGGCTTTGCCGACGGCGCCAACCGCGTGCTGGTGGCGACCGATGTGGCGGCCCGCGGCATCGACGTGCCGCACGTGGCACACGTCGTCAACTACGATCTGCCCAAGGAAGCGGAGGACTTCGTCCACCGCGTGGGCCGCACCGGACGCGCCTCGCGCTCCGGGACGGCGCATACCTTCGCGCTGCCCGAGGAGCGCAACGAGGTGAGGAGAATCGAGCGCAAGCTCGCCATCACCATGAAACGCTATAAGGTAACTGCTACCGTGTCCAATAAAGCGGCAGTACCGGCGTAAGGGCCGGAATCAGCAAACAAAGGACCCGCAAACAAGGGACCAGCGAAACAAAGGGCCGGTGATTTCGATCACCGGCCCTTTCATTTTGCGCTCACGCAACAGCTATCCCAGCCGCTCCAGTTGGACGAAAAGCGCATCCGCGGAGCGCACAAAGCCAAGCTGCTCGTAGATGTGGATCGCCGCGCCGTTGCCGCCCGCGACGTGCAGGAAGGGGATGTCGCCGTCGTCAAGAATGGCGGCGGTTGCCTCGCGCGTGAGCTGCTGCGCGTAGCCGTGGCCAAGATGCGCGGGATGCGTGCAAACCGCGCTTACCTCGCGGGCTCCGGGGACGGCCAGCCGCTCGCCGGCCATCGCCACCAGTTCGCCATCTACACGGATGCCGCGATAGCCGCCTATCTCCCCCGTGCGCATGCCGAAAAGTCCGGGGAAGGCAATCGCCTTCAGCGCGACCATCTCTGCGGCATCGCCAACCGGATCGAGCATCATCGAGGTCGGTCCGCTGTATGAGCGATTTTCAGGCTTGAGTGTCTCGCAGAGCATCTGGAAGCCGGGGATCCGCCTGCTTTCGCGCCATTGTTCGGGATCGAGATGCGGCGGCGCTTCGAAGAGCCACACGTCCTCGCCGGGCGAAACCATCGCGGTGAGCGCGGCCACCGCATCGGCGGAGTGATTTTCCAGCCCCGCGAGCGGCACCACCTCGCGATGAAACCGGCGTACCGGCCCTTCGCCATACGCAAGATGGCGCTGGCGCGTCGTGGCGGCCTGCCAGATGGGGTTTGCGAGTGTCTGATACGTGTTCACGGTCGTGGCCATGCAGCTAATGATGACGGAGAAAGGTATACGATGCGGAACTCGGCCACTCGCTCTCGTTCCTAGGGATTGAATTACAAAGATTCAATGCGTCGTGTGTGCAAGATAGGGTTCAACGCACGATGGCGCGGCTAGCGGAAGTGGAGATAACCCCAGCGGTCGGGCACGTGCATGTTGATGACGCCCTGCGGTGACCAGACCCAGTTGTCTTCCTTCGGGTTGCCGGGCGACCACTCGACGCGGCTGAAGTTGATGCGCCACACCGTGCCCGCCTTGGGCAGCGGCACTTGCTGGCGCGAGTGGAATGCTTCCAGAGGATAGGCGATCTCCAGCGTCCAACCGCGGTCGGTGTCGCCGGGATGATTCAGCGTGCCCTGGACGGCAACCGCCGTCTTCAATCCCACGATGTTCCAGCTGTTGTCGGCCTTGCCGTCCTCGTTGTACGGCTTGGGCAGGAAGAGATCCCAGCCCGTATTGAGCGCGTTCATCTCGAACTCGTAGTAGCTTTCGGTTTCCGGCAGCGGCTTGATGAAGACTTCGAAGTCGTTGTCTTTGAAGATGACGGAGTCATGCTTGGTCAGCGTGCCGGTGACGTTTGGTTCTTCCAGCTCGGCCGCGATGTAGAGATAGTGGTCGTCCCACAACATCTTCGCGCGCGTGCGGAAACGCGGCGTGGGCCTAGCCGGACCCTCAATGTCCACGAAGTCGGAGGTCCACTTCGCCTTCTTCCACGCCGGGTCGTCGAGTTTGCCGTCGATGCGAATGGGCGTCTTCGCACGCTGACAGTCATAGGAGAGCGGCGGCGGTAGTGGAGCTTGTGCAGAGGCGGTAACGGCGAGGGCGGCGAGGCAGAGCAGGAATCGATGCATCGACGCCTATCTTCTCGTCAATCGAGTGCGATCGCAAATCGCCATTGCGCCTCGTTTGCGGGTGAGTCGCGGTTGGAAAGGCGGCAATCGCGATGGTTCGGGCGATTCAGGAATGGCGCACTGCGATGAAGTGTCAGTGTGGCCCTCCTCGGATGAAGGCCACACGCGGATATGGGGCTGCCGGCAGCTTCAGGAAATTAATGAGCGGCCGATGCAGCAACGACAGAGGCGATCACCCCGGTGGCGACAGCAGCCATCACGTAGTTGCCGTCCACTTCACGCCACTCATAGCCGCGAGGCGGTGCGTGCAGGTGGTATTGCCGATAATCAACACGCTCGCCGCGGTTCCAGTCATCGTGGTTCATGCGAGCGCCTTTTCTCCACTCATCGTGGTGCACGTAGTGATGGTTGTCACGCTGGTCCGGATGGTCGTCATGATGATCCTGAGCGAATGCCATGCCGCCGGTGAGCGTCATCGCGAGGGTGCAGAGAGCTGCGGTTCTGAGGATTGGTTTCATAGAATCTCCTGTGCTCCGTGCTTCGATTCCGGCCACGCGTGTGATGTTGCATGTATCGCCGATGAATGGCGTAACTCACACGGAGACAGCAGCTTCAGGGCAGCAGGCGGACGATGATTGTCAGGCGATGTTCGCGGTTTCGGCCTTCAGGCGCTCGCCCTGGAAGAATGCCACCACCGCATCGATCACCGGCTGCAAACGGCCCTCCATGATCTCGGCGAGCTGATGCAGCGTCAGACCGATGCGGTGGTCGGTCAGGCGATTCTGCGGGAAGTTGTAGGTGCGGATCTTCTCCGACCGGTCGCCGGAGCCCACCTGCTGCTTGCGCTCCTGCGCCAGGGCTGCCTGCTGCTTCTCCTGCTCCACTTCGTAAAGACGCGCACGCAGCACGCGCATGCCCTTCTCGCGATTCTTGATCTGCGATTTCTCGTCCTGGCAGCTCACTACCGTGCCGGTGGGAATATGCGTAATGCGCACCGCCGAGTAGGTCGTGTTCACCGACTGGCCGCCCGGGCCCGACGAGCAGAAGGTGTCGATGCGCAGGTCCTTGGCTTCGATCTTGACGTCCACATCTTCGGCCTCGGGCAGCACCGCGACAGTGATGGCGGAAGTGTGCACGCGCCCCTGCGTCTCCGTTGCCGGCACACGCTGCACGCGGTGCACACCGGACTCATACTTGAGTTGCGAGTAGACGCGATCGCCTTCGATGATGGCGATGACTTCCTTCAATCCGCCGATGCCGGACTCCGAGGACGACAGCACCTCCACCTTCCAGCGATGCTGCTCGGCGAAGCG
>DASXGY010000416.1:0-4874 GCA_036488835.1 Acidobacteriaceae bacterium | reverse complement strand
ATCAGTGCCGGCTTCTGGCCCGGCAATGGCGGCTACGGCGAAGCGGCCTTCTACTGCTATGCGGCGCCATCGCCCGCCGAACTGCCGGACGCAAAGGTGGAACCGGCGGCCGCATACTTCGACACCAAGATGGGCGAATTCCTGCTGCGCTACAACGACGCCCGCAAGCAGCCGTCTCCGGAAAAGACGATCCGCGCCTTCCTCGAATCCACCTATGCCGCGGCTGCGGACAAAGCCGGATGGGACCGCGCTGCGCTGGAACGTCACTGAGCGTTAGCCCTTGGCGAACTCCGCCTCCGCCAGCTGCCGGATGCTCGTCAGGATCGAGTCGCCGCCTCCCATCGAATCCTGGTAGCGCGCGGGGCCGTTCGCCACCGTCGCGAAGTTGCCCTGCACAATCTCCAGCACGCAGGCGTTCGGCCCGCTCTCCTTTAATTCGTAAGTCATGCGTAGATAATTCTCCGGAATATCTGGAATCGGCGAGTTCGGGTCGATCACCGTATACACCAGCCGATGCGGCGGTTCGATCGCGACAATATCGCCCTTCACATAGAGCTTGTGATCCGCCGCGCCCTTCCACAACAGCGGCGAACCCGGTTTCCAATCGGTCTCGGCGTAGCAGCCAAACATGTATTGTTCGATAAATGCAGATTCCGTCAGCACCCGCCACAGCGTTGCAGCCGGAGCCCCTACCTCGACGGATTTCCGGATAGAAAGTTCGCTCATTTGCTTTCACCTTCCTGCCAATCAAGGTAAACAGGAAGCAATGCCGGCGATTGGAAAAACACGACAACCTTCGAAGCTGCCGAAGCGCAAAGCTCCGCAAGCCGAGGAGGTCTTCGATCCCGAAGTCGGTCGCGCTCGTGGTGTGCTCATGCCGCCGCCGGCGGAAGGTCGGATGCGGCACGCGCGTCGGCGTCCGCCCGACGACCTCGCTAATTGGATCGAGCATTTCTGGAGTGTGAGCTGGAGCCTCGACAGAGGCGAGACGTTTCTGCAGGAGACGCTGCCCCATCCCAATGTGCACATCGTCTTTGAGCCAGATCGCTCCGGCATAGCCGGCGTGCACACCGCGCGCTTTTCCCGCATCCTGGAAGGCGAGTCGCGCGTCTTCGGCATCAAATTTCGCGCTGGCGGCTTTCGCCCCTTCCTCGGCTCCTCCGTTAGCACGCTCGCGAACCGCATCGTGCCGCTGGAGCAGGTCTTCGGCAATGACGCCGTGCAGTGGCAGGCCACCATGCTTGCATCGCCGGATGAGACCACCCAGATCACCGCGGCCAGCAGCTTCCTGCGCGAACATCTGCCCGCGCCGGATCCGAGCGTCACGCTCGCCTCGCAATTGGTCGACCAGATACTCCAAACCAGCAACGGCGGAGATGGCATTCAGACCGTCGGCATTCGCACCGTCGAGGAACTCGCGCGCCGCAACAGCATCGGCCAACGCTCGCTGCAGCGGCTGTTTCAGGAATATGTCGGCGCCAGCCCCAAGTGGGTCATCCGCCGCTATCGCTTGCATGAACTGGTGGAGCGGCTAAAGGCAGGAGACGTTGTCGATGGCGCGCAAGCCGCGCTGGATCTCGGCTACTTCGACCAGGCGCACCTCATCAACGATTTTCGTTCCATAGTCGGCTATTCGCCATCGACTTATGGGAATCTGCTGCGGCATGTCTAGCCGCGGCACCTCGCCGCTGACGGTATCATCTTCTCCATGATCAAGGCGCTCTCCCGCTTTTTCTCCCTGCTGCTGGTTTTCCCGCTCCCCCTTCCCGCAATCGCCGCCAAACACAAAGCCGCACCGGCAAAGGAGCCCGCCCATCCGAGTGAGCCGATCGTCCTGCACGTCGATCTCACCGATGCGCCGCGGCACATCCTGCACGCGCACGAGCAGATCCCGGTCTCGGCCGGCCCCTTGACACTCGAATATCCGCAATGGATTCCCGGCGACCATCGCCCCACCGGCCCCATCGACAATCTCGCCGGTGTCTTCGTCCGCGCCAACGGCAAGGACATCCCGTGGCGGCGCGATGAGGTGGACATGTACGCCATCCATCTCACCGTGCCCGACGGAGTGACCTCGCTCGATGTCTCTTACGATTTCCTCGCGGTGCCCGGCGGCACCGGCTCCGATGAGGACGATGCCACCAGCGCAAACATGGCCGTGCTGGAGTGGAACTCCGTCGTGCTTTACCCGGCACACATCCCGGTGGCCGACATTCCCATCACCCCCAGCATCACCGTGCCCGACGGCTGGAAGTCAGGCACCGCGCTGACGCCGACGCAGCAGTCCGGCCCCACTCAATCGAGCAACGAGACCAGCTTTCAAACCGTTTCCGTCTACACGCTGGTCGATTCGCCACTCATCACCGGCCGCTACTTCCGCGAGATTCCACTGGCGCCGGAGATCACGCCGAAGCACTATCTCGACGTAGCAGGAGAGGCGCCCGAAGACGTCGAGATCAAGCCCGCGATCCTCGACTCGTTTTCTCGGCTGGTGCGTGAAGCCTCGGCACTCTATCAGTCACACCATTACGAGACCTACCACTTCGTCCTCTCGCTCAGCGATAACGTGCGCGAAGAAGGCCTGGAGCATCACCAGTCCAGCGACAATGGACTACCGGAGAAAGGTCTCTCCGATGAGTCGCTGGCCATGCTCGATGCCGATCTGCTGCCACATGAGTTCACGCACTCGTGGAACGGTAAATACCGCCGGCCCATTGGGCTGGCGACGCCGGACTATGCAACGCCGATGCGCGACGATCTGCTATGGGTCTATGAGGGCATGACGCAGTACTGGGGCGACGTGCTGGCGACGCGCTGCGGCCTGTGGACACCCGAGCAATTCAAGGAGGTACTGGGGTTGACGGCGGCATCGCTGGACCAGAAGCCCGGCCGCACCTGGCGCGACCTCGAAGACACCGCGATTGCGGCACAGATTCTGCGCGGCAACACGGAGAATTACAGCAACTGGCGCCGCAGCCAGGACTACTACCCCGAAGGCGAACTGCTGTGGCTCGATGCCGACACCACCATCCGCCAGCTCACCCACGGACAGAAATCTCTGAATGATTTTGCGGTCAAGTTTCTCGCGGTAGGCGGCAACACTCCGGCGAAGGTAGTGCCCTACACCTTCGACGATCTCGTGAACGATCTCAACTCCGTGGTCGCCTACGACTGGCGCGGCTTCCTGACCGAACGCCTCACCTCGCATGCCAACCACGCACCGCTCGGCGGCATCGAGCATGGCGGCTACAAGCTGGTCTACGAAGATCAGCCGACGAAGTTCGAGAAGGCTGCGATGGGTCGCCGCGAAGGCGTGGACGCCTATTTCTCCGTCGGCCTGGGTCTCGCCAAGGACGGCACCATCAGCGACGTCAGGATGTTCTCCGACGCCGACAAGGCCGGCTTCGCACCGCAGTGGAAAGTCGTCGCGGTCAACGACGTCGGCTACTCCGATGACGGCTTTAAGAACGCGTTGAAGAAGGCCAAGGGGACCAGCGAGCCCATCGAGTTCATCGTGTCGAACGACAACCACTTCCGCACCCTGAAGATCGACTATCACGAGGGTGAAAAGTATCCTCACCTGGAGCGCGACAGCAACACGCCCAACCTGCTGGACGATATCCTGAAGCCACTCGCACCGGCGAAGTGAAGACGAGTTTCGTCAATTGACGCCACTTTTGAGCCATAGTCAATTCGCTACACTGCCGGCAAGCGGAAGGGCGATGGCGGCGATTGCGCTGTTGGCTTCTGGACTAACTTCGATTGGGTGCTCTACGGAATCACGCCATCGGGTGATCGTCTACGATCAGCCGTGGGCGAGTTCTGCGGCCGTGCGGAATCTGTGGTGCGCTCCTGAACTTAGGACAGCATGTGCGCAGCAAGCAAAGGAGGCGGAACTGGATTTTCCAAGCAGGCTCTCAAAAGCTTTTCGCGCGGCACCCGAATGCGCGACGGTAGCATTTGTGGTCTTGTCAGAGCACCAAGACGGCTCAAAAGGCTTGGAAAGTAAGTTGCTGAAAAATCCGGGCTCAATGTATTGGCGTCTGCGGGTGGACTTCCGTCCTGGCCTACCAAGACAGCCATTCACTCTCGGACCGGGAGAAGGTTCTGCTCGCAACGAAGGAGATGATGCAGAACATGAGGTCTCTTACATCTGCGAAGCTGCCAAGAATAACGGCGTCCTGGATGTCTGGTAAGTCACGAGATCACTGGTAAAGCACAGAAGCCCGGCCAGGAGCCGGGCTTTTTCGTCCTGTCGCTTCGGTTAGCGCGCCGTCAGCTCCGCCGCAACCTTCTCGGTCACGAAGGCTTCGATCTGGTCGCCCTGCTGCACATCGCTGAAGCCGGCAAATCCCATGCCGCACTCCATGCCGTTGGTGACCTCGCGCGCATCGTCCTTGAAGCGCTTCAGCGATGCGAGCTTGCCCTTGAAGACCTGCTCGCCGCCGCGCGTGATACGGACTTCTGCGTCGCGACGGATCGAGCCGTCGGTCACGCGGCAACCCGCAATGGTGCCCACCTTGGGGATGCGGAAGACCTCCTGCACCAGCGCGCGTCCCTGATAGCTCTCCTTGAAGACCGGATCGAGCAGCCCCAGCATCGCCTTGGTGATCTCGTCCTGCAACTCGTAAATAATCGAGTGCAGCCGAATCTCCACGCCTTCCTGCTCAGCCAGATCCGCAGCCTTGCGCTCCGGCCGCACGTTGAAGCCGATCACGATCGCGTTCGACGCGGATGCCAGCAGGATGTCGCTCTCCGTGATGGCGCCGACGCCGGTGTGGAGAATCTTGATCCGCACCTTCTCGGTCGACATCTTGCTGAGCGAATCGGAGAGCACCTGCACCGAGCCCTGCACATCGCCCTTGAGGATGAGC
>DASXGY010000063.1:0-7961 GCA_036488835.1 Acidobacteriaceae bacterium | reverse complement strand
AGGTGCACTTCAAGCGCACCCGTTACACCGGTGCACACCGGGGACGCCACGCGGGCGAGGCCACGGCCGCGGCCGCGACGAACCAGGCCGGGACGCCAGGATCGACGACGGCGACTGCTGCGACAGGGACTGCCGCGACGGGGGCCACGACTACCAAAACCGCTGGCGGTACGACGACCGCGCTCGCTAATGCTCCGGCGGCCAATACTCCTGCGATAGAGAAGCCGGGCAAGAAGGAGAAGATCCGCTTCGGCCAGGCGCCGCGCGAGGCATTGCCTCCGGCCGCACATCCGACGGAGCAGACCGCAGGGACGGGTACGGGCAACGAGGCGCAGGTGGCATCGAACTCCGCCTCTACGGACATTCCAGGCACGGACACAACGGCTGCGGTCGAGCGCAAGACGCGTTTCTCTGATCGTGCGCGCCTGCCCAAGACCAAAAAGGCCAAGACGCCGGATCAGGTGGAAAACGACCGCGTGGCGCAGCAGGCCACTCCGGATGAGGCTGCGGCGGAGAAGACGCAATCCGCTCCGCTGGGTCTGGCTGGCGATACCGCTGCGAAGAAGAAAGCCGCGAAGGTGAAGGGCGACAAGACGCGCTTTGCGGATCAGGCCAACAAGTCGAAGCAGGCGGCGCCGCCGCCGCCGCAAACCTCCACACCATCGCCGCTGGCTACCCCGGACACAGTCCCCGCGCCTGCCGACAACGCGCCGCCAGCAGGCAACGGCTCGGCTCCGCAGCAGAATGGCACTCCGGCCCCAACCCAGCCGCAGCAGCCATGAGCCCTCGTTCGTGAGTCAGGCCGCGGTGCTTCCCACGCATACCAAAACCGTCTTCCTGGGCGATATCGCCAAACACGAGGGCCAGACGATCACGGAGTTTTTCGCTGTCGCCCAGAAGCAGTTCAGCCGCAAGCGTGACGGAGCTGCTTACCTGTCACTGCGTCTGACCGACCGGACAGGACAATGCGAAGCCAGGATGTGGGACAACTTCGAGGTCTGTGCCGACACCTTCGAAGCTGGCGATGTGGTGAAAGCGCAGGTTGAAGTTTCCGGTTGGAACGGGCGCTCCCAGCTCACCATCAAGAAGCTTCGTAAGGCTTCGGCCGAGGAGTATTCGCTGGCGGATTTCCAGCCGCATACTACCCTCTCCATCGACGAGTTGTGGACAAAGCTCAACGCCTTCGTAGACGGCTTTAGCGATCCGTTCCTGCAGCGGCTTGTTCGCAGCTTCCTGGATGATCCGGAGATCGCAGCATTGCTGCGCAGCGCGCCGGCAGCCAAGTATCTGCATCACGCCTGGATCGGAGGCTTGCTTGAACACATCGTCTCTCTGCTGGGGTTATGCGATCGCGTCACCCCGCACTATCCGCAGGTCCACCGCGACTTGGTGATGACGGGAGCCATCCTGCACGACATCGGCAAGCTGGAAGAGCTGCGTTGGAGCTTGAGCTTCGACTACACGCTCGAAGGCCAGATGCTGGGCCACATCACGCTGGGGATTGCGATGATCGAAAAGAGGATCGCGGCCATTCCCGGCTTCCCTCCTCGCCTGCGTTTGCTGGTCGAGCACATCGTGCTCAGCCATCATGGCAAGTACGAGTTCGGCTCGCCCAAATTGCCCATGACGCCGGAGGCCATTCTCTTCCACTACCTGGACGATCTGGACGCGAAGATGTACTCCGTGCGCACCGAGTTGGATCGCAGCGCGCAACAAGGCCGGGCCGCGGACGAGATGACGGAATGGGTGCGGTCGCTCGAGCGGCCGCTGCTGGACAGCCGAGCGTTTCTCAGCGAAGCTGATCGAACGAATCTGAGTGAACCCGACGCCGAGGTGACGAACGATGCCTTACCTGCTGAAGAGTGAGCCCGAGTCGTATTCCTATAACGACCTGGAGCGCGACGGCGAGACGACCTGGGACGGCGTGAAAAATCCGCAGGCCCTGATGAACCTGGCCGGGATGAAGAAGGGCGAGAAGCTCGTCATCTATCACACGGTGACGGAGAAGGCCGTGGTGGGGACGGCGCATGTCGTCTCGGTGGATGCAACGAACCCGAAAAGTCCGATCGTCCGGATTGCGCCGGACAAGCGGCTGAAGCAGCCGAAGACGCTGGCGGAGATGCGGGAAGCACCGGTCTTCAAAGGGTCGCTGCTCTTCCGGCAGTTCCGGCTTTCGGTGGTGCCGCTCACCGACGCGCAATACAACTGGCTGCTCAGCTAGCTCGCTTCATCGGATTGAAAACAGTGGATGATTCTTCGCACCGAGTGGCTCGACGCGAACACGCTGCTTGGGTAGTCCCGTCTGCGGTCTTATTGCAGTATTGGGCGCACTTGCCGTTGGTGTTCGGAGCGATCCGCGGCTCGATTGGTATCTCCTCTAACGGTCCCCATGGCTGTTCTCGGGTTATTCCTGGGGCCATCGGAAAAGACTCTCCGCGCTCGTCCGTCTCATTCTGTTGGGCAGCATGCTATTGGTCTTGATCGGGTGCCTCGCGTCGGGATAAGTCACGCAGGCTCCGAGCTCTCCCCGGGCGTCCTTTACAATCGAGCTTTGACCGGGAAGGCACATGCTACGTTTTTCAACCGCAGGTGAGTCGCACGGCGAGGCCCTGATCGCGCTGGTGCAGGGACTCCCTGCCGGACTCGAAGTCGACCAGACATTCATCGACAAGGAGCTATGGCGACGCCAGCAGGGATATGGCCGTGGCGGCCGCATGCGCATCGAGACCGACACCGCGCACATCCTCTCCGGCGTGCGGCACGGCCGTACCATCGGGGCGCCGGTGGCCATGCAGATTGCCAACCGCGATTGGAAGAACTGGGAAGAGATTCTCCCTGTCGGAGCTGGTGACCCAACCAAGCATAAGGCGGTCGCGTCGCCACGTCCCGGCCACGCCGACCTCTCCGGATCGCTCAAGTACAACTTTAAGGATGCCCGCTATGTTCTGGAGCGGGCTTCCGCGCGTGAATCCACGGCGCGTGTCGCCGCGGGTGCCCTGGCAAAGACGCTGCTTCGCTTCCTTGGAATCGAGGTCACCAGCCATGTGATTCGCGTGGGCCGGGCGGAACTGGAGGAGCCGGTGACTTGGGAGGCTATCGCCGCGCTCGCCGACCGTGACGAGATACTGTTGAACTGCGCCTCGCCCGACAGCGAAGAGAAGATGAAGGCCGAGGTTGATCTCGCGCTGAGAACCGGCGACTCCATCGGCGGAGTCTTTGAAGTCGTAGCGCATGGTGTGCCGCCAGGCCTCGGTACGTATGCCAACTGGGATGAGCGGCTGGATGGGCTGCTGGCGTGGGCGGTGATGTCGCTGCAAGCGGTGAAGGCGGTCGAGCTGGGACGGGGAGTTACGGCGGCGCAGTCGCTCGGCTCAGCCGTCCATGATTCGATTCATTACGCCGAAGCAGGCGAGAACGGTCGGGCGGTTCGCCACACTCGTTTTGAACGTGAGCAGAACAACGCCGGCGGCATCGAGGGCGGCATCTCGAACGGCGAGGACATCGTGGTGCGCGGCTATCTGAAACCCATCTCTACGCTGCGGCGTCCGCTGGAGTCCGTCACCTACGACACCCGCGAAGCTACCAAGGCGGCCTATGAGCGCTCGGATGTCTGCGTGGTGCCCGCCGCGGGTGTTGCAGCAGAGGCCATGGTGGCCTTTGTGCTGGCGCAGCTCGCGCTGGAGAAGTTTGGCGGCGACTCCGCGACCGAACTGAAGCGTAACTATGATGGCTATTTGGAGCAGATCCGCAATTATTAGCTATTGGGAAAGGCAAGAAGGGCTCGGCAGCTCCTAGACACTACGAACGAAGCAAGCATGATTTACCCCATCGTCAAGTTTCCTGATCCCATTCTGCAGCGCGCCAGCGCGCCGGTTACCGAGTTCGACGACGAGCTTCGCAAGCTGGTCGCGGATATGTTCGAGTCCATGTATGCCGCACAGGGCATCGGGCTGGCCGCACCCCAGATCGGTATCCCTAAGCGGCTCACAGTGATCGACCTGAGCAACAAAAAGGAGCCCAAAGACAAGATTGTCCTCATCAATCCGGTGATCACGCTGCAGGAAGGCAAGCAGGTCGAAGAAGAGGGCTGCCTGAGCCTGCCGGAGATTCGCGAGAAGGTGCGACGCTCGGCACGCGTGATCGTGAAGGCGCAGGATGAATACGGCAAATGGAGCGAGCGCGAGGGAAGCGAGCTGCTGGCGCGCGCCTTTCAGCACGAGATCGATCACCTGGACGGCGTGCTGTTCATCTTCCGCATCAGCGCGCTCAAACGGGACCTGATCCTGCGCCGCATCCGCAAAATGCAGCGCGCCGGCGAATGGTAGAGGGGAAGAATCTTTGATGCGGCTGGTTTTTTGCGGCACGCCGACGTTCGCCGTGCCCACTCTGCAGGCGCTGCGGGCTGCCGGTCATGGCATCGAGCTTGTTCTTTGCCAGCCAGACCGGCCCAGCGGCCGCGGTCTCTCCCTGGCTGTCCCACCCGTCAAGCAGGCTGCGCTCGACGCTGGCCTCGAAGTGCTGCAGCCGGAGAAGATTCGCACCAACACGGAGCTACGAGCGCGCCTGGAAGCGATTCAGCCCGACGCGATCGTCGTGGTGGCCTATGGACGCCTGATTCCGCCCTGGATGCTCAATCTGCCGCGCTACGGCAACCTTAATTTGCACGGCTCGCTACTGCCGAAGTATCGCGGCGCTGCGCCCATCCAGTGGGCGGTGGCGAACGGCGAGAGAGTCACTGGGGCGACGACGATGCGACTCGATGAGGGCATGGACACAGGCGACATGCTGCTGCGGCGCGAGTTGGCCATCGGTCCTACCGATACGGCGGAGGATCTCTTTCCACGACTTGCCGAGTTTGGTGCGCCACTGATGGTCGAGACTCTGGCTGGTCTGCAGGCTGGTACGGTCACGCCACAGAAGCAGCACAATAGCCTCGCGACACTCGCGCCGTTGTTGACGCGTGACGACGGCCGCGTGGACCCGGCGCGTAGTGCGCAGTCCATTTACGATCGCTGGCGCGGCTTCCAGCCCTGGCCCGGCGCATGGACGACGGTGCGTGGGAAGAAGCTGACGCTCCATCGGTTGGCGCTCGCGTCTCCCATAGAACGCGGCGAGCCTGGCATCTTTCGTGTGGAAAGCGATCACCTCTACTTCACAGCCGGCGATGGAAACAGCATCGAGGTGGCGGAGCTGCAAGCTGAAGGCAAACGCCGCATGCCGGCAGCGGACCTCTTGCGCGGCCACGGTGTCGTCGACGGCGATCGCCTGGGTTCCTGATGGCGCCCAGTGTTACAGCCGCACGCATGGCGGCCTTCCGCGTACTCCTGGCTATGGAGCGATCCAGTAGCACGCACTGTGACGATTTGCTGCGTGCACCCGCGATGGAATCGCTGTCGCAGGCCGACCGCAATCTCACCACAGCGCTGGTCATGGGCGTGTTGCGCTGGCAGCTAGCGCTTGACACTGTCGTTGCGCGCTATTTACAGCGAAAGTCTCCGCTGGACGCTGAAGTAGCCATCGCGCTGCGCCTGGGCGCGTGGCAGCTTCTGGGCATGGACCGCATTCCCGCCCATGCGGCCCTCGCGGAAAGCGTGGAACTCACCAAGGTCGCCGGGCATAGCTTTGCGTCAGGGCTGGTGAATGCGGTTCTGCGCCGCGTGGCGGAAAATGCTTCGACCATTGCTCTCGACCCGAGCAGCGGGCATCCGGCGTGGATGATCGACCGGTGGACCACCCAATTCGGTCGCGATGCCGCGGCTTCCATTGCGGCCTACGATCAGCACGCCCCTGCTGTAACGCTGCGGCTGGGTGCGACGGCCGATGCGAATGCTGAGTCTCTGCCGGCAGGCGCCTTGCTGACGCGTGCGCGACGCTTGCCTGAGAGTGGCGATGTGCCTGAGAGCTTGCGCATTCAGGATGAGGGATCGCAGTTGGTGGCGGAGTTAGCCGGTCATGGTTCACGCATTTTGGACTGCTGCGCTGCGCCCGGCGGCAAAACGGCGATCCTGGCCGAGATCAATCCGCAGGCTGAGATCACGGCATGCGACATCAGTGAAGCGCGCCTGAAGGCAATGCGTCGCAGCTTCGCGCACGATCCATTGACAGCGAAGATCCACTGCGTGCACGCCGATGCGTCCGATCTGCCGTTTCGCAATGATTTCGATCTCATCCTGTGCGACGTGCCCTGCAGTGGCACCGGCACCCTGGCGCGCAATCCGGAGATCAAGTTGCGGCTCGCCGTAAGCGATCTCAGGCGACAGCAGGAGCGGCAAATCGCGATCCTGCGCTCCGTCTATCGCGTGCTCGCCCGCGGCGGCCGGTTGGTCTACTCCACCTGCTCGCTGGAGCCGGAGGAGAACGCGATGGTGGTCGAAACGTTTCTGGCATCGGAGCCCACTGCGCGACTGTTCGATGTGGGAAAACGCCTCACTGCGATGGAGGCGGAGAGAAGCCTTCACCGGGCCGGCGCGAAACTACTGCGTGAGAGGGCTCTACGCGATGACGGCTGTCTTCAGACATTGCCCGGCGTCTTGCCCTGCGATGGTTTTTTTGCTGCGATCCTGACACGGCAATAATTACTGCGCGAGCGTGAACTGAATCGTGCCGCCAGCCTCTACGCGTTCTCCCGCGGCTGGCTGCTGTGCGATCACCGTGCCGGGCACTACCGGCAGAGCGGGCGGTGCTGGCGCCTCACCCGGTGCGGCAATCGCAGCTACGGGGGAAATCTCCATCTGGCGGTAAAGGGGCACCGCCAGCTTCAAACCGGCTTTGTCCACGGCTGCGTCCGCGGTCTTGGCCGGCTGACCGGAGAAGTCCGGCATCACGTATCCCGTCGCTTCCGGTGGCACTTGTGCGCTTAGCAGCAGGGCCACATTCGGCCGGTCTACCTGTGCTGCGCCCGCGTCCGGGGCCTGTGCGATGACCGTGCCGGGCTCTGCGAGCGCGTAAGGCATATGCGCGATGGTGCCAAGTTGCAGGCTGGCGCGCCTGATCGCCAGCGCCGCCACCCGCTCAGGATCGTGGACGAGCAATGGCACCGCAACTTTCTGCGCGCCCAGGCTCTGACCCAGCCGCACCTGCCAGCCGGTCCGCACAATGGCTCCCGCCGCTGGCGACTGTGTCACTATGCGTGATTCCGGCACGACGGTGCTGTAGAAGTGATCGTCGATGCTCATCTCCAGGCCGTCCGCGGCGGCTTTGCGCCGGGCGTCCGCCTCGCTCATGCCACGAAAGTCCGGCACCTTCACCTCTGCGCCGTGAATGGCAAAGTGCATAGTCGTGAGCGCCGATACCATAGCCACCACCACGAGCAGCACCACCACCAGCGCGAACTGAAAGAGACGGAGGATCATTCGTATTCGATGCTGAAGGTGATGTCAGCCGTCTTCTCCAGCATGGCCGAGACGGAACAGTATTTTTCCTTGGAGAGCCGGACGGCGTCTTCCATGCTCTTGCGGTTCACCGTGCCGGAGACGCGATAGACCAGCTCGATCTTCGTGAACACGCTGGGCGATTCCTTCGCCTTCTCCGCATTCGCGGATACGGTCAGCGCCGTGAAGGACTCGCGCTTCTTGGTTAGAATGCCGATGACATCGACTGATGTGCAGCAGCACAGGCTCATCAGGACGCACTCCATCGGCGTCGGTCCTTCGACACGCGCAGAGTCGAGGGTCAACGTGTGCCCGCTATCCGATGTGGCTGCGTAGACCTGATCGTGCTGCCACTCCGCCTTCGCGATCATGCTTCTCCTCCATACCGTTCTCGCTCACAATGTTGTCATTCATGCTGTGCTCACTGTCTGTGCGATTGCACCTGCGTCCCTCGTGCCGGTTGTCCGCCTGTGGCTCCGGATGCACCAGCATACTGTCGATCTCCGGGCGTTCCAGTTTTAGTCGGTCTTCGAGCGCCGTGATGACGTCGTGTACGCGATGCATGGGCAGCGCGTCGGGTAGCGTGCAGTG